>WFTX01000141.1 GCA_015485235.1 Nitrospirota bacterium
CTTCTGCTTATTTCTCAATTTGTTGCTTCACTCTGCCTCTTATTCCTGGGGGAACTCCTGGTTGGGATTTCATACTGACGGAATAAAAAAAACTAAGCACAAAGCCCGAATACTAAATAAATAATATGAAGAACCCTGCGGCCACAATGCGGGCAAGCAAGACCGCAGGATATCTTCATGAGTCCGTCCCGGATAAGGAAATTTTATCTCATTACATGCGCTCGCTGTGCATATTCAATTTGCAAATGACCTGAATAAGTGGACAGAGATTAACACGGAAACACACAGAAAAAACTGAAAGACATATACCTCAACCTTAGCCTATCTTCTGATCTCCACCCGCTACCCCCTTCACGCTACATTCTGTTTTCTTAACCTCAAACTCAGCCTAAACCTATCTTTTATTGACTTGACCTGCAATTCTGTCTGTACAAATCAGTGATATCCTGATTTCACTACTTCCCGAACGGACAGACCGGATACCGGCACTCCTTACAGTTCAGGCAGAGCCCCCCATGGCCCATCTCTGCAAGCTCCTCCCTCCCGATGTGTTCACCTGCCAGAATCCTCGGAAGAACGAGATCAAAGACGGTGGTTTTGTGATACATCCCGCAGGCAGGAATTCCCACCACAGGAATCAGTGTTCTGTGTTGAATATTAAATGCCGAATTGACCAATTTTTCTATATATGCCATAAGAAACATTGCTCCAGGCAGGACTGCGGAACCATAGTGCATCTCTTTTACGCCCAGTCTTCTGATGGCGAATCTTGTTACATCATCGGGGTCAACGGACATTCCGCCTGTGGTTATCAGGAGGTCTGCACCGGCTTCCATCAGTTCCCTGAGGCGTTCCTCAATATAACCGGCATCATCCGGTGCATAGTATATACCTACGATTTCTCCGTCAAACTCTTTGATCCTTTTCTCTATTATCGGCGCAAAGGCATCCTTTATCCTGCCGTAATAGACCTCATTGCCTGTTATAACTACACCTGCCTTGGGCCTTCTCAATTTTTTTACCTCTATAACCCCGCCATCAGTATTTCCCCCGGGTGCAGATTCCAGATTTTTTGATCTTCTTACCGCCTCTTCCACAACCGTTTTCTTTACCACCAGGGGAATCGCCCTCGTGCCTGCAACTATCTGTCCCTTCCTGACCAGTGTGTTGTTATGGAGGGTTGCGCACATCACATCGCCAAGCATATTGAATGACTTGAGTCGTTCTGTGTCTATCCTCAACAGGCCGTCCCGTGAGGCGACAATGTTTATCTTGCCTTCCCTGGGTTCGCCGCCCATTTCCACCCCCTCACCCATGAGTGCATCGGCGAGACGATAAGCTGCATCATCTTCGTGTATCTCATCCTTTTCGAGATTCAGGACATAAAGTTTCTCTTTTCCGAGTCTCTGGAGACGACAGACATCCTCTGGTCTGATAACGTGTCCCTTTCTGAAAGCCCGCCCCTTGAACTCTCCCGGCCTTATCTCAGTGATATCATGGGCAAGGACCATCCCCACCGCATCCTGGACAGGTATTGTTTTCAGGTTTTCTCTTTCCCCTCTGTATTCTGTCTCACACATGACAGCCTCCTGATATTAAAGTAGTTGTTATCTGTAATGCCTTGTATTGTTTATCTTCTTCTGGAAGACTCTGAACTGTTTGTCGGCCTGTCTTCTCATCTCATCTTCGAACACAGCATACTCTCGCAGAAATATCCGGGCCCCTTCCGTAAGGGTAGCCCCACCGCCGTTTATGCCTCCCGTCCGTCTCTCAACAAGCTTCATGCCAAGCCTCTCTTCCATCGCCTTTATATAACTCCAGGCCTTTCTGTAGGAGATGTTTATCTCCTTTGCCGCCTGGTTGATGGAGCCGTGTTTCTCGATTGCCTGGAGGAGAAACCTCCTGCCCCGCCCGAAAACAGGTTCTCCATCCACTTCTATCCATATCTTTGACTTGATCTTCATATAGCACTTCCGTTCTGACAAAACTGCATAACGGTATATAAAAAATATATCTATTTAAGTCTCTGTTGATATAGTTATCCTCTCAAGCCAGAAGATACCCTTGAGCGGTGAGAGTACGCCCTTTATGGTACTCTCAATCAAGAGTCTGACGAAATCCTTTCTGATGGGGACCTGGTTGTCATCGGTGAAGAGGGTTAATGCCGAGGGCTCTATGTAAAGGTTGATCCTCCGACCTTTGTAACCGAGAGACTCGGCTATTCCCACAAGTATCTTCCCGATGTACTGCTGGGTGAACTCATTCAGCGGGACGATCATATCATTTACAAAGAGCGTCGTCTTCAATCTTGTAATAGCCTCCCTCTCTGCAGGCTCTGCAATAGATGCTTCCATTTATCCTCACCTCCCTCATATCCTGGACATACTCGCCGCAACCATCGCACATGACTCTTGAAAGCGGCCTTCCCGGCATGTCTTCAGGGGGAATATTTACCTTCACATCCTGTGATGTGAAGAGTTCACCATCAGGCATCACCTTGTAAGCCTCAAGTTGCCTCTGGTATTTGTTTTCAATATCAGGGAAATACTCTCCTGATTTTTCCCTTGCCTCCTCAAGGGCAACCACCCGCACCGCCTTTCCGGTTTCAAGGTTTACAAAGGTGGCAGCCATCTTGCCGTAGTCCATAAAGCGCATGGTTCTCTTTCCAAGGCTGCAGCCAGTGACGGACTGGAGCGCATCGGTGGCGCAACGGTCGATCTCAACAAAGAGGTATATCTTCTTTCTGTCTGCCCCCCTGGGGTCTTCTATCCCTATCTTTTCAAGCCCATAGATCGCCATCCTTACACCAAGGACCTGCCCCGGGCAGAGATGACCGTGGACTTTTACTGATTCCTCAAGAAGTTGTTCAAAGTTTTCACGAATTGACATGCCGGGATAACTCCTTTATTCGTTCTACAATAGTATACATTTTGAAGGGTTTTTCTACCAATCTCCTCTGCTCTATATCCTTTAAATCCTCACGGTACCGGTCTGTAAAGGCCGTGATGAATATGACCTCACCTTTAAAGCCTCTCTCTTTGAGTTTCCTGTATAGTTCTATACCGGTAATGTCTCCTAGGTTGATATCAAGTATAAGAAGATCAAACATCCCTGTCAGGGCAAGGGGTTCTGCTATCTCAGCCTTGGTAACACCTGCCACTCCGTAATCCCGTCGGTCAAGATACTGGAGGAGGGCCGATACGATTGTTGGTTCATCATCAACAACGAGTATGTTAATCTCCTTTTCCTCCTTAGTAAAAGTCTATCCAATCCTGTTGTAAAAATAAAGTTAATTATCCATTAAGTTTTAATCCGGCTCTGAAAGTATTCAAATTATGGTGAGGAGGGCATAACATACGCCCACCTCACCGTTTCGGATGTTATGCCTTTACGAGTTTCACCCTTGTGTCATAGAAGGATGAACTTGCGCCGATCGGGTCAGTCATGCAGGCGTTCTTCAGCACAGGGTCAACCCTCATGGCGGCATTGGGGCAGAGGCCTGTGGCCCTTCTTTTGTCCCCTTTGACGGTTTTTCCATCTATCTGGACATCGGAGGCACCGTAGCCCCAGTGGCCAAAGTGCCAGGAAACCGCCACTACGCCAGGACGCATTCCCTCAACCGCCTTGATCTTGCCTACCATTGGCTTTTTACCACGGTTTGGAAGTTTCCAGTTCCCGTCAGGGCAGGTAGCAGAGACGATCTTTGCCAGATCACCGTCCCTGAATCCCATCCTGGCAGCCGTTTCTGCATTGATCAGTATGTAGTTTTCGGGCAGGATGGAACTCATCCAGTAGTTGCCCGGCAGTGTCCTTGACTGGCCGCCGAGGATATCCTTGTAGGTGATAAGTTGGAGAGGGAACTCCCTGTCGTCTATGACCCTGCCTGCAGCATCCTTGGCTGGCTCGTAGATGGCAATACCCGAAAACCGCTTGCCGCTAAGGGAGTGCCTCTGCTTTGCAACATTCTCTGCATAGAGGTTCATACCCTTCTTGTACTTGTGAACCACGCCTTCCTTTTCAAACTTGCTGGACCACTCTTCCCACCTGCCGCCACGGTTAAGCAGGTAGATAACCTTCCGCCAGTTTTCCTTTCCGGCAGCCTTCTCCCACCTTGCAGGATCAAAGGCGGTCTTTGCCATATGGCTCCGTGCCTTCATGAAGAGTTTGATCTCGTCCCTTGAGGCATCGGGCACGGCCTGACCCTTCTTGTCACCCCAGGCAAGGTTTGCGGCAAGTTTGAGGAACCAGTCTTCCCTTGTTGTAAAGTCAAGACCGTCTCCAAACCCGTTTTTCCCACAGCCGGGCAGGTTGAGGCGCTCACCTATGGCAAGCATCACCGCCTCCATTGAGCAGTGCTGCTTCTCACCGTAAACCTTTACCACCTCGGTAAGGGGTGTGATGGTTGGCTGGCGGAACTTGGAAGACCTCTGGAGGACATCAGGCGTGGTGTGGGGGCTTCCCCATCTCTCCCAGACGGCCGTGTCAGGAAATACATAATCGGCATACATGGTAGAGTCACCAATCACGATATCGGTTGCAATAACCAGTGGGATTACTTTCGGATCAGCAAGCGCCTTTACCTGCTCATTGGCGCCGGGTATGGAAAGAGCCGGTGTGCCCTTGTGTATCCAGAGTGCCTTGATGGGATAGGGGTAGCCATCTGCTGCCGATGGGATGATCTCCTGGTAGATGTTTCCGCTGAAGGGGAACCAGGGTCTCTTTGCAGGATAGCCCTTGAAGAGAGTGGATTCCTCGTATTTGGACTTTTCCCTGGTGAGTTTGTGCCCGAACTTGTGGAGTTTTCCAGGATGCATCTTCTTCAGGTTGAAGGGCTTTTTGAGCTTTGAACCGTCTTCATGCCAATGGCCGCCACCGGTGGTCATCCCACCCTTGTGGTCGATGTTTCCAACCAGTATGTTAAGCGCAATGATGGCCTGACCGTTGTAGTAACCATTGGTGTGCTGTACAGGGCCACGGTACATCTCGGCTCCCACCTTCTTTCCGTGGGATGTAAATTCCCTGGCCACATCGACTATGTCATTTTCAGATATCCCGCATATATCAGACCATTCGGAAAGGCTCTTTGAGAATGCCTCTTCCTTCAGGATGGTAAAGGCAGTCTTGACCTTTATCCCCTTTATGGTTCCCGAGTACTCAAGATCACCTGTTACTGCATCCTTGCCTACTGCCACAGGTTTTCCGCCATTCATGGCCACGAACTCGTCGCCACCGACGCCTATTTCGGAGGCGCGGAGGAGTTTCCCGGGGCCGTCTTTTTCGATCTTTACGAGGTGTGTGGAGTTGGACCATGTGGTTTCACCCGCAGCCTTTGCAGCGGCCTTGTTGGCAGCGGTCAGGTATTTCGCATCATACCTCTTGTTCTCGATCATCCACCTGATCATCGCAAGCGCCAATGCCGCATCGGTTCCGGGCTTTACAGGCAACCACTTCCATGCCTTTGCTGCGGATTTGGACATCCTGGGGTCAACCACGGCCACCTTCAGACGGCCGGTCTGAAGACCCTCAGTGATCTTCTCACACATGGGCGGCGGGCCGAAATTTGCCTCTACAAAGCCCGTGCCGAAGAAGATGATGAACTCCGAGTTCATGGCATCGGGTTTCATATGGTGTTTGCCTTTGCCCCACTTGCCCTTCTTGTACGGCCTTGTTGCCTCGTTGTAGGCAATGTGGTGTGACTGCTCACAGATGGTGGTGTGCTCATAGAAGTTTACTGAGCCGAAACTCCCGCCAAGCCACCTCTTGGCAAGTTCCTTTCTTCCGTGCTCGATACGGCCAAACTGGAAAACCAACTGGTTGTTTACAGGGCCGAGGTCGGGATGGTTCGGGTCTATGAGTACATCAAGGTGGTTTTTGTACTTCGATTTGAACTTGCTTACCGACATCTTGCCCCTGGCTACAGCCTTGGCATCCTTTGCCATCTTCTTTGAAAGTGCAGAGTCACGGAGTTTGTAAATATCTTTGAGTCCCGGGATACGGTGGTTCTCACCTATGTCTTTGAAGAGGTAGCCACCGTTAACGATCTCATCAATCGCCTGGTCAAAGGAGATGACTTTGAACTTGCCCGACCCCCTTGGACCAGTTCTCTTCAGGACCTTGACGATCCTGTAGGGGTCATAGAGGCTCTGGATACCTGCCTGCCCCTTGGGACAGATCTTGGCGTCTATCTTTGCGGCAGTCCACGGAGAGGTCTTCTGCTTCAGGTTCGGTATCATGTTCTGCGCCGAATAGGGGTTTCCGTCTATCTTGACCGCTACGCCGTCGAGGATCTTTACCTTGATCGGACAGGCTGTATGGCACTGGAGGCAGACAGAGTAGATGACGTGTTCTGCATTTGCCAGTGGATAAACGCCTCCGGTAGCGGCCTCGGCACTTCTGAGCAGCCCGAGGGCATTCTCAACCTTGCTCATAAATAGGGCAGAACCCCCGAGGAGTGCACCGGTTTTCAGTAACCCCCTCCTTGTCACTTCCTTCTGCGGAAGGGACTCAAGCATATCTGCAATCCTGCAGGATTTATCCTTCTCAGCCATTATCTCACCTCCTCCTTATTGATGGCATACCAGGCATGATGCCGGGTTGCTTATTGCGATGTTAGCCCTGTCCTTGTAACCGATGTAATATACCCTTGGTTTTGTACCGGATGCCTCTTTCAACCGGAAGACCTTTTCCTTTTTGATCAGTTCAGTTACAAGTGACTTCGGATCGTTAAGGTCTCCAAAGTACATGGCCCTTCCGATACAGGTGGAGACACAGGCAGGGATCATCCCGCTCTCTAAACGATGAATACAGAAGGTGCATTTCCTGATCGTTCCCTTTGTCTTCTTCCGGTTAAGTTTCTTCCCATACTCGAAAAAGTTCCTTGTCTCGTAGGGTTCGAGTTTCGGGGTGTTCTCTGTGTAGTAGCCTCCCCTGTCATCAACGATTGCATAGTAGGGACAGGCCTTCTTTGCCGCATCCATTGCAGAGCGGCTGGATGAGAGTTTTTTGTAATTGAATACCACTATCCCGTCGGGCCTCTTTTCAATGGCACCCCTTTTGTGCCTGTTTGCGGCCTTCATACAGGGCGGGTTATCACACTGCTGGCAGTTGCCTGGCATGAAGAACCTGTCAAGATTTGGATAACTCTTGTACTCTGTCTCAAAGACCCACCTGTACGATGTCCCGGGTGGACAGACGTTTTCAGCCATGCACGCCACTGTGCAGGCATGATCACCCACGCACCGTCTCATGTCGATCACCATCCCCCAGGAACGCTTCTCAACCGGTTTTTTCAGAGCCCGGTCAAGGTCCTCATGCATCCTCACGATCTCGTTTACAGCCATACACTCCTCCTTTCATGAAACTCATTTTAATGCGCCCTTACAAGGAGCCATTTTGCAATTTCTCTCTTTGACCACCCCCTTTTAGTCGCCTGATATCTCTATTTCTTGTGAAGCCCCTTATCGCCTCACCTGCCCCCCCCTTGCAAGTGCAGGAAGCCTTGAGGAGCCAAAAAAATGATAAAAAAGAACATGATAAGGAGTATCTCTGTCAGCCCGAGTCCAAACATAAGTTGGATATTAATAAACAAGTTTCGTGCCAGGTGAGGAACTTGCTGTTTTTTAAATAGTTTTTTATGAGGATGCTTCATTATTGTTACTTCCAGGTGACATGGTAATCATGATTTCGGAGTAGAGGGTTTTCTGATGAGAGCAAAACCCCTTTATTTTCAGAGGGTTTCAGGAGAATCTGGGTGAGGGGATAGAGCCTGCTTTGAAGTGTTTCAGAATGGTAACACTATGATACTCCTGTGAAACCTCTGATCAGCCTTACAGAAATCTTTTGAAAACAACGAGTTGCAATAAGGGTAATGACTGAGCACTGTTTAGATTCTGTAACACATGATTTAGCGCAGGGTGCAGGAATGAAGGTGTATTAATACACTAACCATTTGTTTTTACAACTTAAAGATCTCTTAAAAGAAGGGGTTTTTGAGATGGCATGAGA
>WFTX01000142.1 GCA_015485235.1 Nitrospirota bacterium
CGATAACGATCACATTGCTTATCTTTTTCTTTATAAATCTTGTTGTGGTTATTGCAAACAGAGTACCGGTTGTCCTCAGGAAGGCTTACATTTCAAGCCCTCCTGATGGCCTTACATGCCGTGAGCTGACGATGAAGTGGGGTGCCAGGACCGTGGAGACCTCTCAGGAGCCCGGCAGGGTATTGACCGACCTAAGGATGTTCTTTAAAAAAAACAGGTGGTCTTTACATGAATCCAGAGAAAAGAGGGCATTGGTAGCAATCAAGAACAGGTATTCTCCCATAGGATTTCTGCTGTTTCATGTAAGTTTCATATTCTTGCTTGTAGGTGGTCTGCTACTGATGTATACACGGTTTTCGGGAAGCATTGTACTGACAGAAGGACAACCCTTTAATGGCGAGATCAAACAGTTCAGAAGCATAGACAGTAATCCGAAAATTTTCCAGAAACTACCCTTTCTTGGACTTTTAATAGAAGACGTGAAGCCCTACTATGAAGGTGAAGTTCCGGCAAGACTTGTAGTTCTTATGAAGATACAATACAATGATGATCTCAGAACAGAGGTTTTGGAGGTCAACAAACCTGTCAAAAGGGGGCCCCTCAGCATAATAGTCAGCAATATAGGTGTCTCTCCCCTTTTTGTGGTATATGGGCCTTCAGGTCAGTTTATTGACGGTGCATGGGTTTCACTTGATGTGCTCCGCGGCAAGGAGGATAGCTTTGTTTTCGAAACAGACAGAAGGTTCACTTTTTATGTGAGGTTCTTTCCTGATTATATTAAAGAGAACGGGATTGAAAAGACCGCATCCATTGAATTAAAAAACCCTGCAATCCACTTAAGGGTACTGAAAGAAGGAAGGGAGATTGTTAACAAGACAATCCGACCGGGGGAATCTCTGAAGATGACACCTTTCACACTAAAGTGGAAAGACTTACGTTACTGGGTAGAGTTCAATATTGTCCGGGAGTATGGCAACTCTCTCCTGATAGCAGGTTTCATACTGGCATGCACAGGGCTTATTATGAGGCTTGTCTTTTATCAGAAAGTCATCTGGGCAGCGGTTGATGCAAAGGATGGAAAGACAATTCTCTGTTTTGCCGGAAAGAGCGAGTATTTCAGCCAATCATTCCTTGGAGAAGTGGATGAAATTGTGGATCAATACAAAACCAACTGGCTGAGGCAGGCAGAAGGATAAAAGATGCTTTCAGGATATGAACCATTCTTGATATGGATCGTTATTTACAGTTATGCACTGTCAGCATTTCTGCACCTCACAGGCTTTGTATTTTCAAAGGAAAGACTATTAAAGATAGCCGGACTGCTACTGATCCCGGGATTTGTCAGCCACTCAGCCTTTTTTGCCATTCGCTGGTTACGAACAGGCTATTTCCCTGCAAATGGCAATCTGGAAAATGCAATTACAGGAGGCTGGTTTGCCATCGCCCTGACATTGTATCTCTTTTTAAAAGGAAGAATGAAACCAGTCGGCGTGGCGCTCTTTACAGTGCCTGCAACATTACTCTTAACAGGATATGGTGTGATGAGTGAGCCCGGGCCCCTGCCTCTCTCCGCATCATTCAAAAGCAACTGGTTGATTGTTCATGTTGCCTTTGCACAGCTTGCCTTTGGTGCATATGCCATATCTTCAGGCTTTGGTATTCTGTACCTCTTGAAAGAGAGAAGACAAAGAAGAGGTTTTATGAACAGATTTTATGAAAGGTTCCCCTCACTCGAGATCATAGAGGAGCAACTCTTCAGATTCATCATCTACGGTTTCATCTCTGAACTGATAATGATTGCTGCAGGGGCCATCTGGGCCAAGGACCTCTGGGGACGCTACTGGAGCTGGGACCCTGTTGAAGTATGGTCATTGATCTCATGGTTGCTCTACGGGTTCTCCATTCACCTAAGGATAACCCAGGGCTGGAAGGGAAGGAGACTGGCCTGGCTCGCAATTTTTCTGCTGAGTACGGTGATCATTACCTACTGGGGTGTAGGAGTGATAATCACAAACACCCAGCACATATTCGGGGTAAGTGATTGATATGAAGAAGGGACTGATTATCTTCTCTGCCGTTGTGGCTGCATTGATTACTTCCTTCATAAGTGATCCCGGCTGGATTGAATACATAGCCCTTAAATCAGGACTGTACAGCGCAGATTCAGAGAGGAAGGCAATAGAGGAGACTGTAAGAAGATTCAATGCCTACTATGGAATGTTTTTCAGCACAGGAGGGGACATCAGGGGGCTTGGCAGAGTCCCTGCATCAAACCTCGTAAAAAGGCGTATAGTGCAGGAGATAAACATCTGGAGCAGTGAGGGGAAGGTGCTAGTCTATGACAAGGATAAATTTGAGGTTGAAAGGATAGGTCTGATAAAACCCTGGCTTTCGGAATTGATCGCCCGGGAGGTCTGGTTTCTTAATCTGCAGGATATACAGACAAGGAAGTGGCTTACCGAGGTAAAGGCAAACCCCATCAGGGTAAGGTATATACTAATTAAAATAGACAGGACATGGAAGATAATTGATTATGAGGTATACAAGTTAGATGAGGAGATCCCACCCCTCTTTACGAGAAAATATTACAAGGCTGCCAGGACACATCCATGAATCTTTTCTTTTATGTGTACATATCTGTGTATATGC
>WFTX01000143.1 GCA_015485235.1 Nitrospirota bacterium
CATAGGGTTTGAGATAAAGATGAGGAGGGCGGGCGGCATGGTCAGCGCCTTTTTCCTCGGTTTTCCCTTCTCAATGTCCTTCTGTCCCTTCTGTGTGCCCGTAGTGCTGAGCATGCTTACAATAGCTGCGGCCACCGGGCATGTCTGGTATTCAGCCATTTTGATGCTCTTCTTCTCCCTTGGAAGGGGGCTACCCCTTGTTGCAGCAGGTGTCTCTGTTGGGACTGTTAAAAGGATGGAGAAGTTCAGGAGTTATATCCCTCTCGTTGAGAGGCTTGGCGGCGTGCTTCTCATACTGATGGGGCTTTATTACTTTTATGATGTGGCAAGACTGTATATTGTCATTACATAAGATACGGGATGGTTTATAAATGCTGCTAATAAGGGGTATGTTTATGTTGTTTTTCTGGTATAATTAAAGCATGTATACTCTCCTGATCATTTCACTGCTGATCGTCTCTGTCTATGTCTTTGCAGCCATCAACCTCTACAAGGGTTTTTTCCGGCTGATATGAGACGGGGGGCTTTCTCCCTCCGTGCGAGAGATGATGATAAGGAAACTGAAAAGCAGGGGGAAGGCGATTCCTCAATGGCTCTCTTCCTGTCCAGCAGGTTCCTGCAGTATAAACCTTAATGCTACAAGAGATCCGGAACCACAGAGAACACAGAGGACTCAGAGAGGATAATCAGGAGATTATCCTATGGTGCTTCTCTGTGCGTTTTTAAACAATGAAGATACCTTGCGGCCACGATACGGGCAGGTCCGAAACGGACTCGTATCGAGCAAGACCACGGGGTTAGCGAGCGCTGTGCATATTCACCGATCTTTGTACCTTAAAGATATTTATCCAATGTTTCGCTAATCCAGTCTCTATTCATTCTTCATATTATCTTCACATCTTCTTCATACTGTCTTCACATACTTCCGGTATCATGAAATCAGAAAATATTCAAAGGAGGTTTTAGATGAAAAAGTTGGTATTAGGTCTTGCAATTCTGGGTCTTCTTGCCCTTGGGACAACTGCCTTTGCATACGGCCCTGGCGGATGGGGCGGTTTCATGGGTATGTCCGGTGGTTATGGTATGATGGGCGGCATGGGTCCTGGTATGGTGGGTGGTTACGGTAATGGTTACGGAAATATGGGACAGGGCATGTCAGGAACTACCCTTTGGAAGACCTTTCAAAGATGGTCAGGATATCATGGACAGAATGGAAATAATCCCGCAGATTACGACAGGGAAGTAGTCCCTGGTTCAACAAATACGCGTTACGGAAATATGTACAGAGGAACAGGCAGCAGATTCGGCTGTAACTGATAATCCCTGTCCCCCCTTCCTCCATCCTCCTCTTAGACAGCCAGGCCCCCCCTCCTGGCTGTCTCTTCTTTTTAACGTGGTCCTTCATAATATCTTCACAATTAACAGTTAGCATATCATGATGACCTATATAATTGTCAGTATGGTGGTAACATTGAATTTGTTTTTTTATCCCGCGGTTGTTTCAGCAGGTGAGAATGTCTTACATATCATCTATACAGGTGCCATGAAGGGAGAACTCGAGCCTTGCGGCTGCTCGCCAAAAACTGACTTCGGCGGCCTGGCGAGATTTGCAGGCTACCTTCAAGCGAATAGAGAAGAAATATCTCCCTATCTTCTCATAGATGCAGGTAATTTCTCAGGAAAAGACACCCCACAGGGGAGGTTGAAGACCGAGGCTATGCTTCAGGCTTTCAAGGTGATGAACTACGATGCGGTTGCTCTCCTCGGCAGGGAGAATGCCCTGTCTAAGGAGTTCCTTTACTCTCTTACAGAAAAGTACAAAACTCCTGAAATTTCAGACATGAAACAGCATGAAACGTTCCTTTGGCTTGAGAAACGGGGAATCAAACTTAATATCAGTGTTAATCCTGATAGTTATCAGAAAGATAGGTTGAACATCCTTTTGACAGACCGGTCCCTCTCCGAGGTCCGTCTGTTCAAGGGATGGGATATCATCATACTCTCCTCCGGTGAAGTGCTTGAAGAACCCCTCAGGCAGGATGGGACGATTATTCTCTCAGGTTACCCAAAGGGCAAACGGCTGGGTATATTGACAGTCACGATTGATAGCAGAGGAGAAATAAAGGATTACAGACACAGGTGGCAGTTGCTGGGCAGTGATGCCGGGGAAAGCACTGCTGTTCGCAGGATCATAGATGAGTATGACAGAATGGTGGAAAAACTTTTCACCAGAGATACTGCTCCTGTAACAGAAGGCCCATACTCCGGCGTGCTCAAATGCGCAGAATGCCACAAGCCCTTTGTAGAGAGCTGGGAAAGGACCCGGCACGCCGGTGCCCTGGATTCACTGAAGAGAGTGAGGAAATCAGGAGATCCTGAATGTCTCCGCTGTCATACCGTGGGATACGGGGAGCTTGGCGGCTTTATCAATATCGAGAAAACCCCTGCACTGGCAAATGTCCAGTGTGAATCATGTCATGGCCCTGGCAGAAAGCATATTACAGAGTATTCCCAGCCCATGGCTCCTGTATCTGAAAACACTTGCAAAAGATGCCACACAAAACAAAACAGTCCGGATTTCAATTTCAGGAATTACCTGGAAAAGATAAGCCACAAATAAAAAGGAGGAAAAAATGGCTGTAAAAAAGATGATTGTACTCTCGTTGTTACTTGTTGTGTTCTCACTCCCGGCCTATGCCGGAGAGGCTCCCTCGATAATGGGTGTCTATACGAAGCTGCCCTGGCCAGAATACAAGTTTGACGGGAAAACTGTCGAGGTGACAGAGTTCATGAGTTTCTACTGTCATACCTGTTACAATTTTGAGAGGTCGATCCCTGTTATCAAGGGAAACTTCCCCAAAAAGATTAAGTGGAAGATCATCCCTATATACTGGGGAAAAGGTTCTTCAAAGCCGGGTGAGGCATACCTCCTGGCTGAAGAACTCGGTAAGGGAGAGGAGATGAAGAAGGCCCTCTTCAGGGCTAACTTTGTTGAGAAAAAGGACATCGGCAACATTGAGGTGCTTGAAGGTATCGGCAGAAAGATAGGACTTAGCAAAGAATTCGGTCGGAGACTCAGGGCAGGGGATAAGGCCGGTGAGGCCAGGAAGGCACTGGAGATGGCAAGGATGTACAGGGTTGATGAGACACCTACTGTGGTTATTGCAGGCAATCTACTGACGACCCCCCACCCATTCAATCACAACATTGATGCCTTCAGACAGAATATCCTGATGATTATAAAGGGTATTTTACAACAAGATAAATAAGACTTGTATCTGTCTTGATGACAAATGTAAGAAGTTCGGAGGTTATCAGTTAGGCTTCAGTGGAGCCGCCCTGTTGTTTGACAGGGTGGCTTATTTTCTATTTAGTTCTGATGTCCAGAACAGAAACCATATTGCTCCAGGGACATTTGTTTTGCATATTTTGGGTACAACAGTCCTGTACTCTTCGTCTTCGTATGTGTAACGCCTGTCATGCACCTCTATGTTCAGGGCTGCAATCTTTTCATTCCTGTAATAGCAATCTCTGGCAACTCCGCTACCCACGCTGCTTCCAAGATAGTTCTGTCCTGTAGTAAAATTTATAATAGAACTATCCCCCCTGTCGTGACGATTCAGGATAGAGGCGATCTTGTTGGATACAAAACGAAAGACCTCATAATCACTCAGGTTGGTTCTGCCCGAGAAAAACCTGCCTTCTACCCGTTCTTTTGTAGTAAAAGCATAGGGATAAAGCACCTGTGTGGAGCCTGAATGATAATCTATAAGGGCTACAACGTTTTTTACCTTAACAAGCCTCTCCATTATATAGGTTTCATTTTCAGAAATCATGTCATTACCCCTGTAAAGCCTGGAAGCATAGGAACGGGTTCTGATGAAAAGATGTTCCTGCCCCTGCACAACATCCCATTTATATCTGAAGTTTCTGTTAAGATCAACACCAAGTGCATCACTGAGATATCCCTCACTCTTTGCCTTGTCAACGGAGATTGAGGTTTTATTATCAGCAGACCACTCATGTTTCCAGACCTTGCGGTGTGGGGATGTGCAGAATACCCGTCGGGGTGAGTCTGAATTATAGATTGCATCAACCATTTCCTTTGAGTCGACGTCCAAGGTGGGCTCAAAGAGCTCTATCTTTTTTTTATCCATGCTCTCGCATATTACTACTGATTCTTCATCAACTTCTCCTCCTAAAGCTGTAAAATCATAATCACCGAGAAAACAGTGTTCTGCATCTTCTGGTGGCATGGAAAATACAGTACCATCCCTCTGGTAGCAAATCTCTGATGACTGTTGGTGCCTCTGCAGGTTTTCCCTCCAACCAGCGCCATAAAATGACTTTCTCCCTTCGGTTGTATAACTGAAATCGTATCCGTCCGGGTTGAGTACAGGTATTATAATTACTTGTATGCGTTGAAGTAATTCCTTTATGCTGGTCACTTCAGGTATAATTTCGTTCCCGCTTTTTTGTATTGATTTCTTGATAGCATATTCATTTATAAGCACTTCCTTGTCATCTCTTGCAGGTTCATCGTTATCCTTGTTCTCAAGGAGATACTCTGCAATACCTATACACACCTCAGGAGTGGCCCATTCATTACCATGGATGGCACCTGTTATGACGACAGAGTTTTTACCCCGGTTGTCTTCCCATGAGGCGTTTTCAGTTATCAAGATTGCTGTTATATCCTTACCGGTACCACTGCTTTTCCCCAATGTTTTAACTGCTGCATAACCTGAAGAGGCAGCAGCGAGATCGGTTAAATATCTCCTGATCATTGAGCTTGTTTTAAAGCCTTTATCAGCATTGAGGCAGTAGCCGGCATGAGCCTCTGGAGTGATTGCAGCAGATAAAAAGATAAGGCAAATTGTCATAATGTATTTCTTCAAGGCTATTTCTCCCTTTGCATCAACTTTTTTCTGAGATATTCTATAGCCCTTGCTTTGTTACCGTTGTGCTTTTTATCCAGATATGTCATATACTCTTTGAGCAGATTGCGAATCTCCGGATTATTCATATCCCTGATACCACTTATAATATATTCACTATATTTATCTTCTCCTCTAAACAGGACATCTCTGTAATATTGTTGAGATTTGTCTTCAAAGTCTCTGTAATACCCGATTGCCATAATTCTCAAAGCTTCAACCTCTTCAGACATACTGTAATCAATATTACCTCTTTTCCTGAAGGCAACATCGTGAACAAGATCAAGGAACTCCGGTCTTTCAAGCTCTCTTGCCAGACGGATACCCCACCATACATGGGATGGTTCCTTTGACAGGAGGCATTTTTTTATACACATATTTATCATCATAGGATGCTGTCTGAGGACTATCAGACTGCGGGGATCGCCAGGGAAACATTCAACCATTAATGGAACATATACATCCGGATTTGATGATGCCTGCTCATAAAGAAATCTTTTTATCTCCTGTAGTGCATAGTTGTTTTTATAGGGGTGTTTGGTATACTTTTTGATTATCTTCTTTAGTTCTTCAACAGGAGTATCCGGTGAAAGTTTCTTCAGATCCTTAGCGCTCTCTATTTTCTGAAGGCTTTCTCTTGCAATCCACTTTACACAAAGGAGGTTGTCGTCTCCTCTCACATCGCATTCATCTTCTTTGATTAATCTTCTGAGAGCATCCTCAGCCCTGCAATCGTCGAACTTCCTGAGCTGGTAGGCAATACGTGCTTTTCTTCTTACCTCTGACCCTCCGATTTTGTCTTTCCAGTCTGATGGAGGATTCTCTAACTTATGCAATAGCTCAAGGAGCTCTTTTTCCTCTCTCCCTGAGCAGTATCTTCTTATCTTTTTATGTTCTGCTTGCCTGTTTTTGGCTTTGTTGTTTTCTTTGAAAGCCCTTTCAGATGATTCATGATCACACCTTTGCCAGTCTTTGCCCCGTTCAGATCGTCCCCAATTTTTTTCATTCTCCC
>WFTX01000144.1 GCA_015485235.1 Nitrospirota bacterium
AGATGGGTATAAGAGACAGGTGTCTGAGATACGTTCCATGACTCATTAAAAACAGGTTTTGTCTGAAGGCATTCCTCTACTATCAGAGGCCAGATTACTTGCAATTACCATATATTATTTAACTAAATAACCTGTTTATCACCGGGAGAATGGGGTGTCTTATAAAGGGGTTGCATCCTTCATGTACGATTAATTGAATATGCATAGCGAGCGAATGTAATGAGATAAAAACTTCCTTACATATCGAAGATACCCTGCGGTCTTGCCGCAGGGTATCTTCATTTGACGCAGTCAGGAGCGGACGGTTCGACGGGAGGCTCTGCGATGAGATGTTCTCCAACCTGTCCAGAGGGATGTTCACTCAGAAAATGAAGGGAGGTTGAAAGTGCGGAAGCAGGCGTTTCTGATGGCATGCATATTAATCAGTGCGTTGTTGTATGGGTGTGGAAGTTCAGATAGTGGAGACGGAGGCGGGCAGACAGAGATAAAACTGACCCCCGACGGCTCTGCGGTGAGTTTCCGACAGGTTGTGTTTACCTTTACCGGTGTTGTTGGGTCTGCATCACTGGCTGGTATTGACCAGAGAGAGACCCAGCAGGCTGAAGGCATTTATTCAGGTACGGGGATGTTCATTGTTGACATGCAGTCACTGGGTAGAAACGGCTTTGTACAGGTGGTCACGCCGCTGGGATGGGTGGTCCAGAACCTTCCGGTAGCGTCCGGGACGGATTACAACAACATGGCGATCAAGTTCCGGTTGGGTGAGAGCAAGGAGAGCCCCCCTGTTGAGACGGTCATGGCGTATGTCGTGGTGACTTCACAACCCCTTTCATCTGCACCGGAAGGGGAGATGTCTGAATGGCCGGTCACGCCGCACACGTTTAATGCCGAGGGCAAAGAGGATGAAGTAACGGAGATACCTGATCCTCCGCCGGTAAACGCCCCAATCGTGGCTGCAGGTGGAGCCATTGAAGGTGCTGCAGAGGAGTGGCCCTTCGGGGATGTGTTCAATGTTAAGAACGAAAAGGCCCTTGACATCCACTTCATGGAAGAAGCGGTCTCCAAGAATTTCAACGTCTGTTTCCAGAAGAAACACAGGGACAAAAATATTGAGGCTGCCAATAACCAGTGTGGACCCGCCTCTGTAACAAACAGTCTCTCATGGCTCAAGGAGATATGGGGCACCACACTTCCACACTCCATCGGGATGGGACTGAAGGGAGATAATACTACAGTTGGCAAACTTGATACTGCCATGAACAGAACCGTCACAAACAGAAGAAACGGGAGAGCGTTAGGGGACGGCAATTTTGTTAATGGAAAACTGAAATACCTCGCAGACAACAAGATTTGCCTTGTTGTCAAGCACCAGGATGATGCATTCGGGAACACTGACCAGGCATATAACGGCTTCAAATCACAGAAGAACGGCAAGCCGACCTTTGATTTCATCTGCAAGGAAATCTGCAAGGGTGAAGATGTGGAGATAGGATATACCTACAAGGGCGGCGGCGGACACTGGGTGAATGCCATAGCCTGTGGGCATATCCTGGGTAAACCCTTTATCACTTTTGTTTCCGATCATGACCAGTCAGATGATACCAAAGGTACGGGATTGGTTGATGTGTCTTCTCTTGAGGACAAAGACAAGGATGGTCTGCCTGATCTTCCCTCCGAGAATGCAGAGATTGATATTGTCGTGACAGAGTCTCCCCCTGAGGTTGAAGGCGTGAAGGCAGAGGATGTCTGTCCCTGGCTGAAGCCTCCTCCGCCTCCGCCGGATACCGGCTTGGATGTGCAGGAGAAGTGTACCGGTGTAATTCACCATCCGACGGAAGGTTACAGCGAGGTCGTGAACTGCTTTGAGGGAAGCCTGCCCGCAGGTCTCTCAGTCTTTGTATCGCTTGACAACGGTTCAGGCAATTCTGTCTTTACAGAGTCCCCTCAGGCATGCCTGTGCGTAAACAATAATATCTTTTCCTATGGTACGTATAACTGGACTGCAGAGTTTATAAACTCATCCACTACCACACTGAACGGAAGCATAACGGTCGGACCGGCTGAAGTGCCATGTGACTGTCAACTGCCTGGCATGAATTAGCCTTCAAAGGGGGGATCATCCCCCCTTTGAAGTTATGTTATCTGATAATCTGGTTTATCTCAAATATCGGCAGGAGCACCCCGAAGACTATGAATCCCACTATTACCCCCATCACCAGTATCATGACAGGTTCAAGAATGGAGGTTATCTGTTCCGTCTGACGGATGAACTCCTTCTTGTAGGACTCTGATGCCCTTATGAGGAGTTCCGGCAACTGGCCGGACTTCTCACCTGTTGAGATCATCTGAAGCAGGACGGGCGAAAGCCCGGTCAGGGATTCGGAAAGGCCCTTTCCTTCAGTAACCATGCTCCTTGCCTTTGCGATTATCTCCTCAAGCCAGGCATTGCCCGTTACACCTGATGAGAGCTCGAGCGCCCTGATTATGGGGACCCCGCCTCTGAGCAGAAACCCGAGGGTGGCTGTAAACCGCGAGTAGGCAAGGGCCCTCGTGAGAGGGATAAGCATGAAGAGGTGGTGAAGATACCGGGGTTTCAATCTGTGTAACCTGACCAAGAGATAGGAGATACCGGCTGTCCCTCCCAGCAACAGCCACCAGTAGTCATGAAAGAGGGAACTGATTCTTATCAGGATCTCTGTAATAAGGGGGAGATCAGCGGAGGATTCCCGGAATATCCTGACTATCTTGGGAATCACAAAGGTAAAGACAAAGGATAGGACGAAAACGGAGACCACGATCATGAAGGCCGGGTAGAGCATGGCTGTCCGTGCCCTTGTCCTTATCTCAGTATCGGTCTCAAGGAATTCTGCAAGGGTTTCCAGAACCTCAGGTAGGTTTCCGCCCGTTTCCGAGGCAGCAAGCATATTCCTGTAATACTCAGGAAAGATCTCGGGATAGGCCCCGATAGCCCTCGACAAGGATGCCCCTTCAGAGACAGTCTCAGCGATGTTAAGCACGATGCCGTGCCAGTAGCCGCTGTATTCCTGGCCTATTGAATGGAGGGCATCGGCAAGGGGGACTGAGGATGAAAGAAGCGTGGCCAGCTGTCTCGTGAAGTGAGGAAGGGTCTTCTGGGGAGAGGCAAACTGAAAGAGGGGTGGTTTCTTCCACTTGAGATGCTCCTCAAGCTCCTTGGGGAATATCCCGGACTCCTTCAGCCGGAGGATCGCCTCACCCTCTCCATCGGCCCTCAGGGTTCCGGAGACCTCCTTCCCCTCAGTGTTGTATCCTCTATATCTGAATACAGGCATTCCCGGAATCTCAAAATTTAAACGGTTACTGGTTACTGGTTATTGGTTATTTCTCGCCTTAAATCTCAAATCACAAATCATAAATCTTAAGTCACAAATCACAACATCGGTTTCACGCTCGGGAAGAGGGACATCTCCGTATGGGGCAGAAACATGGCAGACATGAATTCATCCATGTAGTTGCCCTTTACCGAAAGTTCGATGTAGGTCATCATCGCCCCTATATTCTCGGCTTCCCTCCTCATCCTTTCAGACAGGAGACAGTAGTATGCTCCGGCTATGGAGGTATTGCCCATGAAGTGGAACCTCTCCCTGGGAAGATCCGGGATCATCCCGAGGATGATCGCCTTTTCCGTGTCAAGGAAGTTTCCGAAACCACCGGCTATGTAAACCCTTTCTATCATATCCGTCGTCAGGCCCACCTCGTTCAGAAGAAGGTTCACGCCTGCAAAGATTGCGGCCTTTGCCCGGATTATGTTCTCTATATCCACCTGGGTGAGCACTATATCCCTTCTTTCACTGCTATGAATCACGAACTCAAGGCAATCCTCTCCTTCCCTGATCCTCTCCGGTGCGGCATCCCTCACAAGCTGCCCCTTCTGGTTGAGTATTCCCGTGAGGAGCATCTCCGATATTGCATCTATCATACCTGAACCACAGATCCCGAGAGGCTCGGTATTGCCTATCACCTTTATCTGAGGGACGCGGGTCTCCCGGTCGATAGTGATATCCTCAATAGCCCCTTCCGTGGCCCGCATACCAGAGGCAATACCGCTTCCTTCAAAGCAGGGGCCTGCAGAGCAGGCAGCAGTCATCAGCCATTCGTTATTGCCTATTACGATCTCTCCGTTAGTCCCTATATCCATGAGGAGGGAGATCTCCGGTCTCCTGTGCATACCCGTTGCAAGCACACCTGCAACAATGTCTCCACCCACATAACTTGCCACCGAAGGGATGGTATATACGGGGGCCTTTTTCCAGATCATGATCCCCGAGTCTTCTGCATGCCAGATGGGATAATTATTCACCGTAGGGATGTAGGGCTCCTCCCGGATGTATTCGGGGTTCAGGCCCCAGAAGAGATGGACCATTGTTGTGTTTCCTGATATGACCACAGACTCAACATCATCCCTCTCGATCTCATGAAGCTTCAGCAGGGGCCTGAGAAGGTCGTTTATATCTGATACGACTGCCTTCCGGAGGGTCTTCAGTTTACCGCCTTCTGTTGCATTTACTATCCTTGTAATCACATCATCACCATACCGCATCTGGGAATTATAGGTGGATGCCACATCTACCACACGGCCGTCAGAGAGATCAACCAGATAGAGAACGACCGTAGTTGTTCCTATGTCCACAGAAAGTCCGTATTTGCCATTCCCATTATTGGGCGGTTCAATGAAAAGGGCTTCACCGGATTCCTTCTGAATCCCTATGGTCAGGTTCCAGTTGTTTGCCCTCAATGTACCGGCAAGCTCAGAGACAAAGCCATGGGAGAATCGGAGGGAGAGGCCCTTCTCATCAAGCCCCCTCATAAGTCTGTCAAGGTCGCTGATATGGTCGTCAAGGGACGGGGGAGGCAGGCTCATCGTCTCCCGTGTTATGAGGGGGGAGATGGTTGCCTTCTGCTTCAGGAGTGATTCAAAGAGGTCCCTTGTCCGGGAGATCGCTATCTTGTCCCCTACGGTAAGAAGGGATTCCCGGGGAATATTCAGAAGAAGGTCGCCTTCGGGAAAGCTCTGACAGGCAAGCACTATCCCTTCCTCCTGCTCGGCCTTTGTAAGCTTGCCATGCCCCTTTATCGAGCAGTCTCCCTCAAGTATCTGGACCCGGCATTTCCCGCAAGTACCTTTGCCGCCACAGGAGGCTGTAAGAAAGATACCGTTGGACTGGAGGGTCTCGTAGAGGGATTCTTCCTTACTTCCGGTGATCTCTCTTCCGTCTGTGAGCGTTATTTTCATATAATCAAACCTCCGGATGATAGGGTATGCGCTTTTTTTGTTGCAAAGGATTGCATTATTATAACCCAAGTTGACCCGTTTTGGTCTCACGCAGTAGATACAAGTAGATTGCCTATTACCCCTGTAGCCGGGTTAAAGGACAGGAGAAAGAGGAAAAGGCATGACAGAAAGAAGTACATGGCGGCTGATAGAGTCCGGTCCGGGCGACGCCTTTTACAATATGGCCATTGATGAGGCGATCGGACTGACGGTGATGAGGGGTGGGGCCCCTCCAACGCTCAGGTTCTACACCTGGGAGGTCCCTTCGGTGAGCCTTGGTGCCTTCCAGCGGATCGGGGAGATAGATTACGAGTACTGCCGGAGGGAAGGTGTCCCTGTAGTAAGGAGACCGACCGGCGGGAGGGCGATCCTTCATGACAGGGAACTCACCTACAGTTTTTCTGCACCTAATCTCCCTCCCCACTTTGAGAGGGGTCTTCTTGAGGCTTACAGGCTCCTGAGCAGGGCCTTTTTCGATGCCTTCCGGGCCTTGGGACTTCCCGTTCAGTGGAAGGACCGGCGTGAGAAGGGGAGGGTCCTGACGGGGAGTCCCCTCTGTTTTCAGTCGGTCTCCTACGGTGAGGTCACCCTCGGAGGGAAGAAGGTTATGGGTTCTGCCCAGAAGCGGTGGAAAGAGGGGTTCCTCCAGCAGGGATCAATCCAGTTCAGGATCAACGAGGCCGGGATGGTGAGGGTATTCAGGGAGGCTACGGCTGATGGGATCAGGATGAGCATGACCGGCCTTCAGAGCTTTCTGCCAGGTCTTGAGGAGAGCCTGCTCATAGAAAAAACAGTTGAGGCGTTCTCAGAAATATTCGGCGTTTCCTTCCAGAGAGCAACTATTCTTCCGGAGGAGAAGGCCCTGACAGAGGGTCTTCTCCGGGAGAAGTACCGGAATCCTGAGTGGACATTCCGGCGGTAGTCTGAATGTCCCCCCTGTAACCGGCCTGTTGGAGGGCGGCGATCCCGGTCCCCAGGACCAGGAGTGTGAGATAGCCCTGGATCAGGGTCGCCAGCACCTGATAGGGGATCCCGAGGACAAGGCCTATTACAGGGATGAACCTCAGTGGAAGCCCACCGATACCCAGAAGGATGCTGATGATCATGGAGCCGAGAATGAGGATAACGGAGAGAAGGAATAAGGCCGGCTGCTCCACAAGCAGGGATAGGGCCTCTTTGAAGGCATTCCAGGCCCTCTCTTCCCTGATGGCCATGATTCCCAGGCCGTAGAGACCTGTTCCGAAGAGACCGAAGATCAGAACGAGAAAGGCCGTTCCCCCTGTCACACCGAAGAATATTGCCATGAACAGAGAGAGGGTGGGAGAGAGGCTTCTGAGCATCATCACAAGGGCGTATATGCCTGTCAGCAGGAAGGAGGCTCCAATAATAACCCCTATCCCGATGAATCCCAGGAGCGCTGTATACCGGAGTGTGGGAAGGAACATCCGCTTCCCTTCGGTAAAGAACCGGTCCAGGCTGAAACCGGCCTGCTCGGTAACCACCCTTGAGAGCATGCCCACATAGGCCCCGAGGAGATATAGCCCCACGGTTGAAATGATAGTTATATACAGTAGAAGCATGCCGAGACCGGTAAGGACCACGCCTGTATGTCCCACAAGCACGGCCCTGATATCGGTTGGAAAGGATGTGATAGAGAGGTTCCCGGCACCAGAGACGAAGAATGCTATTACAACGGGGATGACAACAATCAGTAGAAAGAGGATGCATCCGATCACTCTCCCCACCAGATTGATGAGGATGAGCTGCCAGTTCCTGTTGGCAGCGCTGAAACCCTCTCCTATTACCTCAGAGAAGGAGATCACACCCGCTCCAGTTCAATCTCTTCGTAGAGGTCCCGGGGAAGTTCTGTTATGAATCTCGAGGGTTTCAGGTAGGGAGAGTAGCCGTCATCAGTCAGGGTGTAGCAGATGTAGAGTTCATCCATCGCCCTCGTGCAGGCCACATAGAAGAGCCGCCTTTCCTCCTCAAGCCCTTCGGTGCGTATCGCCTTCTTGGACGGAAACCTCCCGTCGTTCATCCCGACAATGAAGAGGTGCCTCCATTCAAGCCCCTTTGCCTGATGAACGGAAGAGAGTATAAGCCCGCCGTGTTCATCCCCTTCTTTTTCCTCTTCCCCAACCCTCATCACCTCAAGGGTAAGGTCGCTCAGGAGGAGTTCAAGGGGGGTATATGGTATGGTCCCGGAAGGGGTATACCTCTCGGCATATCTTATGAGCTGTAGTATATCCTCCCTCCGGCTCTCTGCATTCGGGTAGGTCTTCTGGAGGTAGTCCTCGTACCCGTTCCGGAGTATGTAGGAGATCGCCTCAGCCGGATGCTCCCTGAAGGAAAGGGCCATGAGCCCCTCAATAACAGAGACAAAGGAGAGGTATTCCCTTCCTGCCCGTCTGGAGACAAGGGAAGAGGTGCTGCTGATTGATGAGAGGGGATCAGCAGTCTGGGAGATGGCCCTCCATATCCGGTCTGCCGTCACATTTCCTACATGAGGGACCATCCTGAGTATCCGCTTCCAGCCGAGTTCATCATAGGGGTTCAGGAGGACCCGGAGATAGGAGATTATATCCTTGATGTGGGCCTGTTCAAAGAACCGGAGTCCTGAGCGGACCTCAAAGGGTATCCCCCTCCGCTGAAGTTCAATCTGAAGTTCCATTGACTGGTAGTGGGAGCGGTAGAGTACTGCCATCTCCTCAAGGGGTATCCCCTCATCGTGGAGTTCCGTTATCCTGGTGGCAACGAAGGCTGCCTGTTCGAAGAGGTCCTCAAGGCAGACGAGCATCGGCTTTGTTCCCGATGGACGGACGGCATGCAACTCCTTCCGGAACTGCGCCGTGTTATGGAGTATGCTCGCATTGGTAAGTTCAAGTATTTCGGGCCTGCTCCGGTAGTTTGTGGTCAGTCTGAATATCGCCGTGTCAGGATAACGGTCGGGAAAGCCGAGGATGTTTTCCGTCCGGGCACCCCTGAAGGAATAGATGGACTGGGCATCATCCCCGACCACCATTATGTTCCTGTGGATGGAGGCGAGCCTGTCTATGAGCATCGCCTGGATGAGGTTGGTGTCCTGGTATTCATCCACAAGTATATGCTGGAATCTCGAGGCATAGTACTGGAGTATCTCCTGATGCTCTTCAAAGAGCCTGAGGGTATTGATGAGCAGATCGTCGAAGTCCATCATGTTCAGCCTGAGTTTCCTGGACTCATAAGAGATAAAGACCCGGGTCACTTCATCTTCAAGTCCGATCAGAAAGGGATACCGGATGGCTATTATCTCTTCAACAGGCCTCTGGGTGTTTTTGTGATAACTCAGGATATCGGCAAGCACTGCACCCCGGGGCAGGAGGCCTTCCGTCTCTTTCCTTTCCGCCTTGGAGGTCTCAAGGAGTTCCTTCTGGTCCTCCCGGTCAAGTATGGAGAAGCCCTCCCTGTAGCCAAGGAGGGTCCCATGCCGCCTGAGGATGATATTGCCGATATGGTGAAATGTCCCGCCCCAGAGTCCCCGTATCCTCTGGCCCACAAGCTGCTCCGCCCTCTGCATCATCTCCCTGGATGCCTTGTTGGTGAAAGTAAGAAGGAGGATCGCCGAAGGCTCCACACCGGTTGAGATAAGGCGTCCGACCCGGTATGTGACGGTCCGTGTCTTGCCCGATCCGGCACCGGCCAGAACGAGCATGGGTCCTCCCGGGTGCATCACCACAGCCTGCTGTTCCGGGTTCAGGTCATTTTCGAAATCCACATTCAGGTGGGTCTCTTCAGAGGATATCTCAATTCTCAGTTTTTTCATGGGAATGTTTCTTTATCAGGAGACCAGTTGAGACTATTACCTTCCAGTTGTATAAATTCTTTTCCGGAGGGATCTGCCTACACTCACGGAACCTTCTCACCCTGTCTTGTATCCGGGGGTATGCTCTGAATTTTTCATTATCAATACATGGTGGTTCATGTAAGCGCTTTCCTGTGTCGGCTCGGCAGAGGCCGAACGGCCTTATCTACTCAAAAGATCCTTTATATTATTGACCAGGCCTGTTAAGGCACCGTCCATAACAGATTTCCTCTACTCAGACACGACCGGCGCTTTATAATGAAAAATTCAGAGCATACCCCCGGATTACACCATATCGCATTGTATGCCGATGCCGGACCTCATGTCCATACAACATAAATGCTGCAGTTGATTTATCCTGATGAATGCTGATATAACAATTATAGCCTGTCCGGCAGTGGATCTGCAAAAAGGAGAACCCCATGCCTCATCAGAACATCCTTGAAGCCATCGGGAATACACCCCTTGTAAGGCTCAGGAGATTCGAGCCTGAAGGGGGTGCGATGATTTTCGGCAAGCTGGAGGGGATGAACCCCGGAGGATCTGTCAAGGACAGGATAGCGCTTAACATGATCCTCGCGGCGGAGAAGGAGAGCAGGCTCAGGCCCGGAGGGACCATCATTGAGCCCACATCGGGCAATACGGGGATCGGCCTTGCCCTGATAGGGGCAGCGCGGGGCTACAGGGTCATCCTGACCATGTCGGAGAAGATGAGCAGGGAACGCCAGGATATGCTCAGGGCCTTTGGAGCGGAACTCATCCTCACTCCCGGCGAACGGGGGATGCTCGGGGCGATCGAGCGGGCAGAGGAGTTATGCCTGAACCACAGGGAGTATTTCATGCCGCTTCAGTTTGAAAACCCTGCAAACCCCGGGGCCCACAGAACAGGAACGGCAGAGGAGATAATCAGGGACATCGGTGGTGTTCCCGATGCCTTCGTGGCAGGGGTGGGAACGGGTGGTACGATAACAGGCGTAGGGGAGGTCTTCCGTGAAAAGAGGAAAGACGTTTACATAGTGGCGGTGGAGCCGGCAGGTTCCCCCGTGCTTTCGGGCGGAGAGCCCGGTCCTCACAGGATCCCCGGCATTGGGGCAGGCTTCTATCCAGGGGTACTGAATACCTCCATATATGATGAGATCATAACGGTAAGTGACGGGGATGCCGAAGAGACGACGCGGATGCTCTCAATAAAGGAGGGGATACTTGCCGGAGTCTCCTCTGGTGCGGCACTTCATGCAGCGGTCCAGGTTGCCGGGAAGATCGGCCGGGGAGGAAAGGTCGTGGTGATCCTGCCTGACAGGGGCGAGAGGTATCTGAGCACCGGTATCTTCAGCACCTCAGAGTGAACCTTTTCCAAAACAGCCATGGAAGGCATATAAGATAAAAATCCAAAATCCGAAACAAAAAACCATGGAACGCAGACGGACACAGAAAAAGACGGATTATCACGGATCTTCCTCAACCTCAACCTCAGCCTCGACCTTAGCCTTGGTAATATCAGTGCAAATCCTTTTTTTCAGTGTTCATCTGTGTTCTATTATCCATCCACTCTTCCGCACTTCTGCTCTATAGAACCCTATACGCTACCCGCTATACGCTCCACGCTTTCTCCTCGACCTCGACCTCAACCTCAACCTCAGCCTTAACCTCAACCTCAGCCTTAACCTCAACCTCAGCCTTAACCTCAACCTTGGCCCCGGCCTACCTCTTTACCCGGAGCACACCC
>WFTX01000145.1 GCA_015485235.1 Nitrospirota bacterium
GCCAGTCTTCTTCATTCCCGGGGCATTCATGTATAATATCCCTCGTGAGAAACAGGACATCAACCACAGCGACAATCAGACCGGCAGACCAGGTAAGCATCTTCTTCCTCTCCCTCTTTGCCTCCCTGACCCTCCTCTTCCACAGGACCGTTGAGGCTCCCTTCAGGCTCCTGGTCATCTATGGAGTTCTTATCGCTGTCCAGATCTATCTCGGGAAACTCGCCCCCCGAAAGGGGGTTCTCAAGTTCATCTACGATATCGTCTTTCCCACAATCGTAATATTCGTGGTATTTGACACCCTCACCATCCTTGTCCCCGGGATAAGGAGCCATGACATAGATTATCTCCTGATAAGGGCAGACTACTTCCTCTTCAGGACGTACCCTACCGTCTGGATGGAGAGGTTCTACAACCCCTTTCTCACAGACCTCTTACAGGTCGGGTACCTGAGCTACTACTTCCTCCCGATCATCCTCGGAGCAACGCTGAAGATCCAGAAGAGAAATGCCGAGTTTGAAGAAGGGCTCCTTTTCATACTCCTCTGTTTCTTTCTCTCCTATGTGGGGTATATCCTCTTTCCAGCCCTCGGGCCCCGATACACCATGGAGCATCTCCAGAGCCTCCCTGTTCAGGGTAACGGCCTCTATGAATGGACAGTCTCCATACTGAACCAGATCGAGGGCATCAAAAGGGACGCCTTCCCGAGCGGACATACCGGCATATCGCTGACAGTGCTACATCTGACTTTCCGTTTTGAAAAAAGACTCCTCCCCCTGTTCATCCCTCTCGTACTGCTCCTGATCATTGCAACTGTATACTGCCGGTATCACTATGCAGTGGATGTCCTCGGTGGGATCGCCCTTTACCTCCTGACCATCTTCACAGGAAGATTCATGATGAAGAAATGGGCAAGCCAGGTTGTCTTGAAGTGAAGGGGAGAATTCTTACTCTATGATGCAAAACAAACAGAAGCGCCGGAAGGGACAAAAGGCAGAAAAGGGCAAAGCCCCTGATACCGACAAAAAGACCATCTGTGCCAACAGGGAATGCCGGCTGAGGAAGGCGGGTTGCAGGGGATTCGAGGGCTGTCCCGGGTATCTGAAGAAATATTAACTGTCTCAAAACAACCACAACATATACTGAGAGCAGGCGGTGCTGGTGAGGGCATCAAATTCAGCGATACCAACAGTGCCGTTCAACGATGTACTGGTCATGGCATTAAACCTCACAGGGTTCAGACCTGTCTGATTAAAACCCATCGCATTGATTTGGGCCCGAAACAGTACTGCCTGCTATTCGAAAATTTATACAATCTGTAATTTTATTATGAGGCGGTTAATAACTCCTTCAGTAAATCATTTCCCTGTCAACCTCTCCATCGAGGAGGCGGTTTTCCAGTTCCGGGATGAGGCGGATTATGATCTGGATTTTATCCCCGGCTTTCCGGTAGGAGATGTCAAGGATATTCGGAAGCCCGTAAAGAAATGTGTAATAGAGGGGCCTCACTTCATAGCCCACTACCGCACCTTCAGGAGATCGAATCACATCTGTCATGGCCCGCCAGTAACCATTGTTCTCGCTTATGAACTTCAGTGCTTCATCCAGGGCATCTTCCCTGGAGAGATTCTTTCTGAGTTGATAGTCATAGTCACGACTGAGTGGCTCGAGGACATATCGGTCTCCCGGAATGTCAAGGAAGGCCACCGTCTCAAGGTCTTCAAGAAACTGACCTCCATAGAGGATAAGATGATAGTTTCCCTCCGGTATCTCTGCAATATCCATCTCCTTCATCGTTGCACAGGAAAAGAGTATCAATGCCGGAAGCAAAGAGACTGTAATCACGATCAACTTCTTCATATATGTATTATAAACCAGCATAACCCTTCTGTGCCTCTCCTTCCTGGCCATCGGCTCCAATGAACCGCTTTTTTGTGCTAAAATAGTCATCCAGTATCCTCATAAACGGCGAAACACTTATGATTAACATCCTTTTCATTGGTGCAGGCGGATTTTTAGGTGCCATCTCAAGGTACCTCGTAAGCCTCTGGATAGGCGAGAGGTTCGGCAGGACCTTTCCCATGGGGACCTTTTCAGTAAACATTATCGGTTGCTTCATAATAGGACTGTTGATGACCCTTTTTTCCGAAAGGGTGCTGGTACCCCATCAATGGCGCCTCTTCGCTGCAGTGGGTTTTGTAGGTTCCTTCACCACATTCTCCACCTTCGAGTATGAAACAGGAACACTCATCTTCGACGGTGAGTGGTTCCTTGCAGCACTGAATGTCGCCCTGAGCATCATTGTGGGATTTGCGGCCCTGAAGGCCGGAGAAATCATTGCAAGGAGTATATGAAATGGTCAAAAAGGGACCTGCCAAGAAACTGAGCATCTTTGTTGATGAATCAGACCGCTACGGGAAGAAGCCTGTCTACGAGGTTCTTATCGATATCTTCTACAGGAAGAAGATATCGGGAGTGAGTGTCTTCAGGGGAGTGGCCGGTTACGGAAGTGACGGCGTCTATCATACCCAGAAGATGCTCACGCTCTCGGGCAAAATGCCCGTAAAGATCGAGGTGGTGGATTCCGAGGAGATGATAAACAGGGTATTGCCCGATGTCTATCAGGTCGTTGAAAAGGGCCTGATAGAGGTGAGTGATACGAACGTGATAAAGTGCTGCTCCGGGAGGGAAGAAGATGATGAGAAGGAGGGTGAGCGGATGAAGCTCGAAGGAAAGGCGAAGATGCTCCGCGTTATAGTCAGGGAGGATCGGAAGTGGGAGGGTGAACCGCTCTATGAAGCGATTGTCAAACGGTTCATCCTGATGGACGTTGCAGGTGCAACCGTTTACAAGGCCGTGGCAGGCTATGGCCCCCATCGGAGGTTCAGGAAGATGAAGTTTCTTACCAGAAAGGGGGAGATGCCCATTCTGATAACCGTGATCGATACCGAAGAGAAGATCCAGGAGATAATGCCTGTCCTTGATGAGATGGTTGATGAGGGGATCGTGGTCCTTTCCGACGTGAATGTGATCAAGTACACCCATTCCCCGGGGGAAGAAGATATAAGTATTTGACAATGAACCTGATCAGTTTCAGGAGTTCCCCCAGAAATAAGAGGCAGAGTGAAGCAACAAATTGATAAATAAGCAGAAGTAAGGATGTATAAGTAGTGCTGTAATTTTTTAAGGTAAACAGGAGTTTCTCCAGGGGAAGGAAGAGAAAATGTCCCGGACAGGCCTCTTAATCAGTCCTTATCAAAGCGCTGATGGTGATGAGTAGAGGGAGTTTGTTGTGGATCGGCGCCATA
>WFTX01000146.1 GCA_015485235.1 Nitrospirota bacterium
GGAGAAGATATATGATACAGGGACTTACTTCTATTATGTATATATCAAAGAGACCCAGGACGGCGGATTCATCGTAGGCGGCGGGCAGAGTTCTGGTGGCAGCGGTCTTGGTGTCCTGCTCAAGATACAGGCTGACGGCACTCCTGAATGGATGAAGAGTTACGCCTTTCCCAGCAGCTCTTACGGCGAGTGGCTCTCCAGGGCGATCCAGACATCCGACGGGGGGTACATCAGTGTGGGGTACGGCGATCCAAATGGTGTTGACCAGGGTTACTACATGGTGGTCAAGACATCCTCAACAGGTGATGTGGGCTCTTCCTGCTCTGCCATCGGCACCCTGACCCCCACTGTGATCGACACTACCGCCCAGACCTCGACACCAGCGGTTACACCGTCCCCATCCACCGCAACGGTTACGGACATAACCGTAATCCCCACTGACGTTACACCGACGACTTCACTCTGGTGTTCTCTGTAAGATATGGAATCACCACTGATAGGGACCACCTATACCGCCCTTCCACAGAGAAGGGTTTGTGAGTTATTGAACAGGCTTGATTAAACTTGATAACACCTAACGATACCGGACCAAAAGTTGTTGAACTTCGTTATACCGGGATGTCTTAACAGCCTGTAAATCAAGGTGAAAATGTCCTCGCCTCTGTGGTTGAAGCGGAACGAGATTCCCCCGAGAAAAGATGAAAAGTTTTTCTCGGCACTCCGCGGTACGGATAAAGCCAATGTTTTGCGTAACTCCAGAACCCTTCTATGCCGTTAATGTGTGCCCGGCCTTTAGGTCTCCCGACCTCCTTTTTAACCAAGGATAACCCTCATCCAGACACTTTCCAAATCGTTTTCCGATCGAATCCGGTCCTGCGCGAAATCTCCCCGATGCTTACTCCGTCTTTCCTCATCTGTACCATATCCATATACCCCTCCAGTTTGATCATTGAGGCGCCTCCTGAAAAATAGAAGTCGCCTATTAGAATACAAACCGGGGAATTTTAAATCGGTGCTTTTGGGGATTTTAAAGTCGGTGTTCATACGCGGCACCCCGCCCGCCGATCCGCTTCCCCGGCGCCTTTGAAAAAAAGCGGAATTTAAACTGTTGTCAACAAATAGAAATGTCCGGTTTTATGACAAATGAATTGTCCGGTTTTTATTGTGTAAAGGAAAGCCACAGAGGGTGGAGCCCGAAGGGGCTTTCCTTCCATCAATCGGATCAATTTTAAGCTGCCCTTTTGGCTCCCTTGAGTTTCCCTTTGCAATCATAGGAGGCAATCTTTCTGGGACCATGAAATATTGCCAGCGATCTGTCTGCATATCGGTGGACGCGCACCCGTACCTTCACGTAATGATACCGGTATTTATTTTTCGGTATCTAAAGTCTCATGTTTTCAAACTGAACGCAATTGTCGGCCTGCACCGTCCTGTCATACTGCTCGCAAAGTATGTCGTCTATATTCAGGCCGACCATGGGAACAAATGCGCTCCCTTCAAGTGCGGCAGGGTGTGACAACTCGGCATTGAAGGCAAGCATGTATACCTCTTCGATGTAACGGTTGGCCGCCTCCATCGTGGTAATTCCCTTGAGAGACAACTCCTTCGGCAGGCGCTCCTGGTGCGTCTGGAAGGCCCTTTCTGAGCGTCCTCTGGCCTCCGGAGAGTATGCAGGGATCATCTCTATCCCAAGTTGCCTCATGGCCCTGCCAAACTGGGTGAGGTTCTGTTTGTCCACCTTTCCCCCCGCCTCAGGCGTATTCCAGTAGTGACTCCCACGGTCAGTATAGAGTGAACTGAAAAGCCCATGCTTCTCAATCACATCCCGGATACCCCTGAAACTGCTGGCCGTCCCCTCCTCTTCAACAAAAAACATGCTGTAATGCTCGTTAGTTGCGTCATCCATGGTGACGATAAGGTCCCACTTCTTCCCCTCTACCCACTCATGATCGCTGCCATCCTGATGAAGCATCATCCCTGGCAAGGGGGAGGGCTCCCGCTTCTTGCGATGAGTTCCTTTCTTTTTAGCCTTGGACACCAGACCTGCAGACTGAAGCTCTTTTTTTACCCAGCTATAGCTCCGTATTCCCCCGTCCCTCCTGTACCAGGAATAAAAATGCTTTACGTTCCAACCCATGTAGCGGCTTTTGTACTGCTCGACAAGCGCCATCACCTCATCCACTGGCGCACGGCGGCTTGACGCCTGAGTCAGCCGCTTATCTACCAATCCCTCAAGCCCCTCATCTTCGTAACGGTCTACATAACGCCTGAATGTACGATCGCAAACCCCCAGCATCCGCGCCGCTTCCTCCTGTGTTATGTTACGCTTGGACCATATCCCGTAAACCTCTTCAAATCTCATCTTCCTGACCTCCTGTAGCAATTCTGTTCGTCTCATGGCTTCTCCTTTCAGGAGATAACCATAAACCGGACAATTCACGTGCTACAACTCCGGACAGTTTACGTGTTACTAACAAAAGCGGAATTTAAACTTGACAACCCACTTGCCCGTTAGTATAGTTTGGAACATGGTGGGGTAAAGTGGGGCAAAGTGGGGAGAGATGTTCAGGGGAAGGTTCGAACTGACCATAGATGACAAGGGGAGGGTCAACATCCCCTCGAGGTTCCGCGAGACCCTGAGGGAGAGGTACGACGAACGCCTGATAGTCACCAATTTCGACAAGTGCCTGGTGGCCTACCCCTTCAATGAATGGCTCGAGATCGAGAAGAAGGCGAGCGGCCTCTCCATGATGAGGAAGGAGGTGAAGAGATTCCTCAGGTTCTTCATCTCCGGGGCCGCCGAATGCTCGCTGGACAGGCAGGGAAGGATCCTCGTTCCGCCCGTGCTCAGGAGCTTCGCCGGGCTGGAGCGGGACATCGTCCTCACGGGGATACTGAACAGGATCGAGATCTGGAGCAGGCAGAGGTGGGACG
>WFTX01000147.1 GCA_015485235.1 Nitrospirota bacterium
GACAGATGCCGTGGAGTTTGAAGCATCTAGGACAGACCTCGGAAACCCTACAGGATTCATTAAGGTTGTTTACCATACTGACAACACTGTAGGTTACAGCGACTACACCAATGGTTTTATCTTTAACGCTGGCGGGCAGACAGTATCGGTGCCAGGTCTTTCCGGTCGGGGCGCCCTGCTTCTTTCCCTCCTGCTTGGAGGCACTTCTGTATTTCTCTACAGGAGAAGGTTCAGGGGATTTTACAATCTCCTGGCGATACTCATTGTCATTACGGCCCTTTCCACTGTTGCCTGGGCCGCCACGATAACCCTTGACGGTCAGACCGTTGACTGGGCCGGAATAAATCCATCCATCACGGACACGGCAGGGGATTCTTCCAACAACGATCCTAATGAGGATATACTTTACGGCTACATGACCTCTGACGGCAGTAATTTCTATTTCAGAATAGATTTTGCCAACATTACCAGATAATATTATAGCGGCCATTCTGCCCGGGACGCAGTATGGCCGCTCAAGCATCTTTCCTCTTCGCCTCTGTCTTCTCTACTGTTTTCCTGCACCACTGGCTGGCTTACTATCCCAATCACCCGGATCGACCCCCTTTTCAGAAGGCATGCCCCAGGGGTCCGGCGGCTGTGTCACCGGCTCATTAGGTGGGACTAATTTCCTGTATGCCTTTGGTACAGGATGGCCTTCCAGTTTAGGTAATGTGATCGTAAAAAAGTTATCACTCCTGTCTATATGTGCAGGATCCCCTGCAATTTTAAGTACTATCTTGTAATCATTTCCTGGCTGTGCATACCCCCCGCTTAAAAGTTTCCCTGCTTCCCACTCAAACCACTCCATTCCACTGAGGCTTGAAGTCACGGTGACACTTCCTATTAATTCCCTGAAACCGGATGAGTTTTTAAGGAAGATCTTTACCTGGAAAGGCTTTGAACAGGTCTCCTGCCATTTTATGATGTACTTGCTCTTCATCGTCAGCACCTCCCCACCGTTTGGGGAGATTACACGAATGCAGCCCGCCGATGCTGGGATAGCCAACAGCAAGAACAGCATCGATGCTATGGTTATGATTCCTGCCCTTTTCATGTTTCCTCCTCCTTGGATTTGACTTTATATATTAGTGGTAGAAAACATCATAATGGTTCATCTGCCTAATGCTGCAGGCATAAATTTACAGGCGGAGCAACCAGCCCTGAACCGAAACTTGATGTAAGTGCCCTGACGTCAAGTTTGGTCTTCGTAAAGTTGTTATCCTTCCTGAGTTCCCTTACCTGACCATAGGGGTCCACGGTCATCTCAACCCATTTATCTTCATTTGTCAAGAAGTGCTCTTTCCTCTCAAAATCTGTCTTGAACTCACATGGCCCGAGCGAAGGAACTATAAATTCTTTTGTCCCCTTTCCCTCAATCTTCACTTTTAGTCTGGTTGCGTTTGAAGCGGCGGTCCCTATGTTTAATACTCCGATCCAGACATTCTCTTCAACTGTCATGTGAACCCTTGGAGTTATAAGCCAGGCAATCAGGTCAGGGGCATTTATGGTAATATTCCTTGTAGCTGTGTTGTTCTGTTCGCTTATCTCGGATATCATACCCTTGGGATCTACAGTCAGGGTAAAGTAGTATTTGCCTGGTATCTTTAATTCAAGAGTTTTATTAAACGGTCGTGCGCTCCCTTCAGGAATTGAATGGTACATCTTGGTGGTTTTGTAGTTATTATATGAACTCTCTGCAGGTCCTGTGATGCTTAATTCGACAGGTATGTTTTCTGCCCTGGCATGACCGGTATTCTTGATAAAGCTGCTGAAATGAACCACCATGGTCACGCCGCGACTCAGCCTCAGATTTGTAGCAGATAGAATGAGGTCAGGTCTCATAAGAGTGGGAACCGGTTCAGGACCGGTTGGAATCCGGGGGGGCACACCTCTGTTATATGCTGCTTCTCCCGTACTGGATATACTGAAATCAGCATTACTTGCGTCCTTGGCGTAATTATCCATGGTCTTTACCAGTATCTTGTAGTCATTCCCTTCAGGTGCCATCCCTCCCTGGTAATTTCCCACTATCCAGGGAAATGTCATCTGGCTTGCCGGAATGTTTGCAGTAATCTTACCCAGATAAGATCCGCCTTTACGAAGAATGATCTTTATGCTGGTACCCGGCGGACAAGAGGAAGACCACTGTATATTATGAGAAGTCCCCGGCGGCCAGACCTCTCCACCGTTAGGTGATACCACTGTCACGCATCCCGCATGGGCATAAGAAATTGCAAAAAACAAAAAGACTATCAGTGCGCCTGCCTTGATTCCTGCTTTGTTCATGACTTTCAAGCCTCCTTCCGCCTGATTTTTTCTAATGTGTTATCAATGGGGTTTTGAAGGTGAGTTCCTCTGATCAATGGCTCGGCACAAAAAATCTCTCCTACAAATATCCCGTCTTTCCACATGTTTCTTGTGCATGCAGACTATAAAATTGTAAGATCAAACCATCATTTCTTACCCCCCGGCTGAAAATGAACAGGAGGCCTGCCTTTAAGCAGGTAAAAATGTACCACCGCCGTGTTGTTCTGCTCATTGCTCTCCTGAACGACATTCCCTGTATCCACCCTGATCCTCCACCCCGGGGTCCAGTCATGCTCATCGGCACACCAGGGCAGGTTCCATACAGGCCCTGACCCGTCTATGGTAATAGTATTGCCGGGGCCGAGAAATACATTGTTTTGGACTGTATAAATCTGCCAGGTATGTGCAGGGTTGTAGTTCCATTCTATCTCGTATCTGAAATTCCTTGCAACCGAACCGCCATTATTTGTGATAGTGAAGTAGGGCCGTATCCCGTAGCACTGAATGCCCTTTGAGTTTTTGAACTTCTCAACCTTGGTGATCTTTGCAGTTACCGTAAGGTCGGGAGGGGGGCTGACGTTTACAGAAGGTTTAGACCCGTATTGCGCACTCCAGAGATTTGAGCAAAAAGCAATCATTATAAGTAAAACCGCCAAGCTTATTACCTTTTTCGTTTTCATCCGTTCTCCTCCTTCTGAAATTTCTATCCAACACTACTAAGCCTAATCCCCTTTTCTCGCATATCAAACATAAATCCCATGTACCATGACTACAAGTATTTTCTTTCTCATATTTCTGCCCCCTTCCTGTTTATAAGTGGCAAGATCAATGAAAAAGGTTCATTTTCATAAAAGGACCGGCTGAACTGTCTGAAGGAATGGGTAGAATAAATGGAGCGCATCAGGACTGGCCATGAATTTCCGGGACAGAGATGAACTGATCAGGCTTCACCACCCTGAGCTCCTTGCCTTTTATGGCCCCGCACCCCCTGCATCCTTTATATCATAAAACACCCCGTTTGTCAAGGATTTTTTACCTGACAAACCCTTCTGTCTGATATCTCTTAATTAACCAGGCTCTCTCCCTGAGAGTAAGTTCCAGATAAAAGGGTGAATCAAGAAGTATCCCTATGAGTTCCCTTAATGTCATTTCATCCTCCTCTGTCTATTAGTAGTAACAGAGGAGGAAAAGGTTTAATGATTAAGAAAAGCCAGGTTTATCATGGGCACAGATTGTCATTTTTTACCCTGAAACCCCTCCATGGAGTCCAGTCGCTGGCTTTACCCAGGTGTGGATAGGCCCTGACTCTGACCCGCCATTTACCGGTCTGAGGGAAAGAAGCCCTGGGTATTGTGCTGTTGACTGCAGGCTGGTTTATTACCTGCCAGCCCGGCATGGTCTTGGTTATCCAGCAGGCAGGATTGCTCATGTCCCCACAGCTCTTTTTATATCTCTGAAAACTGAACTCAAGCTTGACGATCGGGTTTGACGGCGGGGCGATAGACTGCACTTCTATGGGCACAGAGTTACAA
>WFTX01000148.1 GCA_015485235.1 Nitrospirota bacterium
ATCCTGGTCCCTGAACAGAATATCAGCCTCTTTTAAGAAAAGCATCCCCTCAATGACAGGGCTTTTCAAGGGTCCCCTTATATCAACCCTGCCAGCAATCCTCCCACCGACTGAAATCCCCCTCTCCGACAAAACTCTCAGGCCGGAGAACTCCAGCAGGTCCTTCAGGGGCCACTCCTGAAGCCCCACCTTTGCTGAAACCTCGGGGGTCCCCTCCTTCAGTCTCTCCAGCCTCCCCCTGAAGCTGAAACTCCTTCTGGCATCAAGCCGAATCTCTCCTGATGATACTCCAAAGGAATCTTTCTTAATGTCATACACCCCCTCAAACCTGAGACTGCCTTCCCTGCCTCCCTCACTTACTGAAACATTTCCTACTACAGACATACCCTTGAGGGGATCTACATACCTCAGGCTTGCCTGCAGATCCAGGAATCCTCCCTCCATCAGCCGAGTGCCCCCTGCCTTCTGAAGAGCAAGGTCTTCTATCTTCAGTCCTGCCTCCCCTTGACTTATACCTGAAACCTGAAGCCTGAGTGTAAGATTGCCGGTAATCATCAGGCCCTCCCCGGCTGGAAAATGCTCAAGTCTGACCCCGGAGATGATAAAGCCGGCCCTTCCCTCTTCCGGCCTTCTGAAATCATAATCCAGTGTAAACTTCCCATAACCTCCATATCCCTCGAGCCGGAAGTCACCTTCACCTTTTACCGCTCTTTCCCGGAGGGTATTAAGCGAGATATGTACTTGGCTGATCCCCAGTATCTCACCGTCATCATTCCCCGTTACCGCTATACTTCCCCCGGAGACCACCAAATCCACGGGGATAAGATACCCGTTACTCCTGCGGTCTCTTTCCTCCCGGAGTTTGTCCCTGATAAAACCGTAGCTTATGACAACAGACGGGTTCAGGACCACAACACTCACCGGCCCTTTCTCTCTCAGTGCAGAGAAACCACCTTTAATCACTACAGATGGGACGGCAATCCGGAATCCACCCTCCTTCAGAGTGGCCTTCAGATCCCTCAACATTATCCCTTCTTTCCCTAAATCAAGACCCCCGATGCTGATATTCAGGCCTGTTTTCTCCTCAAGCAGGCTCTGGATATACAGCACATGCCTTCCGGTGGTAATAAACCACCATAGAAAGAGGAAAGTCAGAGCAAGGACTGCAGAAAGGGAAAGTGCTGACAGGAGGAGTCCCTTCCGGAGAGACAGCCTAATCATTCACATCTTCATCCGGTACAATAAAGGGGTTCTTTTTCTTTTTGAAGAGAAATTTGGGGTAGTAATAAAGTGAAAGGAATTCTGCATATCTGGCAAGGTCGTGATCAGACGGTCCGGCCCCGAGGGAGCCCAGTATCTTTCTTGTATAAATGAAGAATATAAATGATAAAAGTTCCATCAGCACGGCTCCATAGAGGTAGAACCTGGCATCGGGCCATCTCTGGAGGAACTTCATTATGAGTATGGAAAAAACGACAACGCCGAAAAGACCTATATAGCTGAGGAACCTCGCCTTGATTTTGAGTTCCTGTATGATATTTCTTCTCAGCCTTTCGTCTTTTCTGCTCATATCTCATTTCCCTGCTGCAGGCCGGTCACCTCGACGATTTTTAAGCCGGCTGGCACATACCATTATAACCTATCTCCGGAATAATATAAAGAAGGGATGCAGAGAATATTTGCTCTGCATCCCTTCTGTCATGCTGCCTTACTTGACAACAAACTCAGCGATATTCGGAGGCATCATGCCATGGTGGAAGAGATAGGCGATAACCATGGCAACGGGAATGATGAAGAAGAAGAGGGCGACGAAATACACCCATACCATCTTCCCGAACTGGGCCTCTCTGAGTTTCTTGAAGTCAGTGATTATCCCGAGGCTTATGAAGGTGAGCATGAAGAAGAGCTTCCTCATACCCTTTTCAACAGGCACGGCACCTGCCTTGACCGTCTTGAGGAACGGCATCGCCTCAGGGGCACCGCCCTGGCCCGGACCAAAGTAGATTGCAAGAAGGAAGAACCAGCAGAAGAAGTACCCTATGACGAACTTCGGGAATCTGTGCCAGACCTCCGAGGCCGGCACCTTCTCACCTGGCTTGCATTCTATCTTGTAACACCATATCAGGGCAAGCACGAAGGCCCATATACCGATGAACATGTCTATCCAGACCTTGGTCATGACAGCGCTTGAAGTGATAAGCCCCTCAGGCCACTTGATCGCGCCGTTGGACTCCACCTCAACCTTGTTCCGCATGAACTCATCCAGGAGTTCACCTGCGGCCGCATCAGCCCCGTCGGTCTTGACGGACATTCCCATTGCAGCACCGGCCACAAGTGGGTCCTTTGTTCCCGGCCAGATATGGGTAAAGACACCGGGAAGGATTATCAGCTCTATCACCGCCCAGACCACGACAAGGGCGGAGACCATGATGGAAACCACGGGCTTTGCCTTGACAGCACCACCCGTTGCCACTGCTGCAGAGACACCGCAGATGGAGATGCCGGAACCAAGCACCGCAGCGGTTGCCCTCGGCAGTTTGAATATCTTCCTTGATATAATGTAGACCCCCGGCCAGAAGATCATGTAGGCAACAATCGTCGCCGCCGCCCCGGCCACAAAGAGGTCAAAAGTGATCCCTGCAGCCTGTTTCCCCAACTTCTGGGACATCCCGGCAAGCTTTATCGGGAGATAGCCCAGTTTCACACCGAGGGTGACGATAGCGGTCTTTATGTACCACTCAGGCTTTGCCGCCTCGCTCAGGAACTGGGCAAAGGGTTTGAAGAAGTTACCGATTATGAGACCTACGATCAGCGCCAGGATGAAGGATCCACCACCTCCGAGGTTAAGTGCGAAGTTCAGGCCGTACTTGTGCATGTTTATCTTGTTGGCGGCTATGAAGGCATGGTGGCCGACAAACCAGGTGGCTATCGTGAGGAAGTAGATGATCGTCCAGCCCACGAAAAACCTCTTCATGTTCCATTTCATGAAGAAAGCACCGAGGCAGGTAGCGATCGTGAACCCCACGTAGGTCCAGATCACACTCCACCAGCCGAGCCCCTTGTAGAAACCCTTGGCAGTGACGCTGTATTTTTTCCCGAGGGCGTAAAAGGCATGACCGATCGCCCCCTTGCCGCCTTCAGGCACATTAAGAACCCACTTCGTGGGATAGGTCATCCAGCCCACAAGGTCTATGCCGACGATATTAAAAAGTGACAGAAAGAAGAATCCCACACCCAGCCAGACCGCCCACCAGTCCTCCTGGGTAAGCATCCCCGTGTACCACTTTCTGTTCGCAAGGTCCGTCATTAACGTCCTCCCTTTTTTTTACCTGTGCTCCCCGGCACAGGCTTGAGATTAAAACCCCGGCTATCCTTCCACCACCAGTATCCGGTTGAAGTAATGCTGGCTGTACTGCCTTATCCACTGGGGGATGGTGGAGTTCTGGAAATACATCTTCACCTCCAGCTTCTCCCCGGCCCTGAGAAGGCCCTTCTCGTGGATATACTCCCTCACCTTCTGATCCAGCCCGTCCATTGTTGGTGATGAAAGGACCGCTTCCTCATTCTCCAGTATCCATTCCCTGCCGTCATGTCTTATAGTGAATTCCATGGCTCATACCTAATGGAGAACGGATGTCGGAACGAGGAACAGACCAATCACCAGGGCGATGATAGCAATAACGAAGGACCAGACAACAAGCTTTGTCTCGATAGGCGCCCATGGTTCTGCACCGGCAAGGACATCCTCTGCCTCAAGGGCGGCACCTGTGAGTGTCCCTGTTCCCGATGCCTGTTCTTTTTTTTCTTCGACTTCTGCCATAACTTACCTCCTTTCGAGAATTTTTACATCCCGGATACAACCTCCTCCCTTTCACCTCCCTTCTAATGTAATAAGGACAGATCACCGCCCTCTTAAGTAACAGCAATAGGCATGCCACAGGCAGGTCATGGGGGGGCAAAATCTCTGTGGGGAGTTATTTCTCTGTTTTTTAAGCAAATTTCAGGATTGTATTCAGGAAGGAATTTTTTCTCCGGAGCGACTGGAGTGCAAAAATCATATTGCACATTGGAACTGTTTCTTTGCACTACCTGAATTCAGAGGCATCTATCTCATACCGCCTTATCAGGTGCTGAAGGGACTGCCGTTCTATACCGGCAAGCCTTGCTGCATGGGTCACGTTTCCGGAGGTCTTGCGGAGAAGATACCGGACATATCCCCTTGTAAAATCACTGATAATCTTCTCCCGGGCGGTCCGGTAGTCCATCCCGAAGAGATCGGGACTCAGACCCGGCTGAAGGTCTCCGACTGGTGAGGACTCCTCAAGCACTTCCCTCCCGATAACAGTCCCCTTCTCGAATATCACCGCCCTTTTTATCACGTTCTGGAGTTCCCGGACATTGCCGGGCCAGGGCCGCTGTTTCAGATACTCCAGGGCATCATCGGAAAATCCCGTTATGTTCTTGCCGTATTCCACTGCATACTCAAGAAGAAAGTACTCTGCAAGGAGAGGGATGTCCTCAAGCCTTTCGGAAAGAGACGGCATCTTCATTGTAATCACATTAAGCCTGTAGTAGAGATCATCCCGGAAGCCCCCCTCTTTTATCTTCTTTTCAATATCCTGGTTTGTTGATGCAATAACCCTCACGTTCACCCTCACGCTCTCTGTATCGCCAAGGGGCTTGAACTCCTTCTCCTGGAGAACCCTTAGAAGCTTGCTCTGGACCGGAAGGGGGATGTCCCCTATCTCGTCAAGGAAGATCGTCCCACCGTCGGCTGCCTCAAAGAGCCCTTTTCTGTCAGTCGTTGCAGAGGTAAAGGCCCCCTTTCTGTACCCGAAGAGTTCACTTTCAAGGATACTCTCAGGAATCGCCGGGCAGTTGACAGCAATAAAGGGCCCCTCCGCCCTCCTGCTGAACCGGTGGATGGTCCTTGCTGCAAGTTCCTTCCCCGTCCCTGTCTCGCCTGTAATCAGTATGGTCTCATCAGTGTCGGCTATCACCTTCAACTTCTCTTCCAGTTCCTTCATGACCGAGCTTTCGCCTATAAGTTCCCTCCTCAGGGAGGCATGGCGGACGTGTTTCTCCAGGGCCTCCTTCTCACGGAGAACCCTGCCGTATTCAAGGGCCCTCTTCACGGTATGAACAAGGCGGTCATTATCCACCGGCTTGGTAAGAAAGTCATAGGCCCCCTTCTTCAGCGCAGCCACCGCCATGTCCACAGTCCCGAAACCGGTCAGGATTATCACGATCAGGTCTTTCTTCTTGCGTTTAGCCTCTTCAAGGAATGTTATACCATCCATGCCCGGCATCTTCACATCGGTTATCACGAGGTTATAGTCTCCAGCCTCTATCAGACGCAGGGCTTCCTTTGCCCTCATCACCCCTTCAACATCCAGACCGAGTTCTTTCCGGATAAGCCTCTGTATAAAGGCGATCATATCCTTCCTGTCATCTACAAGTAGTATCCTCTCGCTCATCTAAGCCTCCCCGGCCCTGATTGGAAGAAGTATCGTAAAGTTGCTTCCCCTGCCCTCTCTGGAGTCCACCAGAATCTCACCATGATGTTCCTTGACTATACCGTAACTGACGGAAAGCCCGAGCCCTGTCCCCTCACCAGGTTCCTTGGTGGTAAAGAAGGGTTCGAATATCCTTCCCCTTATATCATCGGGGATCCCGATACCATTGTCAATTATTGATATATATACCTTCCCGTCTTCTTCATAACGACCTGTTCTGATGATGATTTCTCCCTCCCCCTGAATGGCCTGCACCGCGTTCAGGATTATATTCATGAAGACCTGTTTCATCTTCTCACGGTCAACCATCACAGGCGGAAGATCTCCGGCGTACTCCTTTCTGATGTTGATACCACGGTCTTCTGCCGTGAATGAAAGCATATCCACCACCTCGTCAACGAGACCGTTGATCTCAAGATACTCCGGGTTGGTCTCGGTCCGCCGGGAAAACTTCAGAAGGTCCTCGACGATCTTCTTGCAGGCCTCGGCATTCCGCCTTATCACCTCCACATCCTTCTGCGCCTCATCAGGATCCGGGAAATCCTTGAGCAGAATGCCGGTAAAGCCGAGGATGATCCCGAGTGGGTTATTCAGTTCATGGGCAAGACCGGCGGCGAGCTGTCCCACCGAGGCAAGGCGATCCGCCTCCTTGAGCCTCTCCTGCACCCTCTTCCATTCGCTTATATCCTTTATGATCGCCTCAATCCCGCATATATCGCCGGACTCATCTCTCCTGTAATTTGCCGTTATAAGTACATCGACCTCATTGCCGAGGTTATCGGAAATGGTCGTCTCAAAGTCCTTCACATATCCCTCTGACTCCATCCTTCCAAGAAAAGTTGCATAGTCCTTCTGGTCCCTGAAGAGATCGGGAAACCGCCTGTTTGCAATCAGCTTGTCCCTGTCATCACACCCAAGGAGTTCAAGACCGGCCGGGTTGATGTCCTGTATAAGACCGTCGCAGTCGGCAACCACAATGGTATCCTTTGATCCTTCAAAAATCCTTCTGTATTTTATCTCGGAGCTTCTGAGCTTCTCCTGGGATTCTTTCAGATAAGCC
>WFTX01000149.1 GCA_015485235.1 Nitrospirota bacterium
ATAATAATCTATATGAGAAAAGGGATGGCTGTTCTCATAGCCGGGATGTTTGTTCTTCTTGTTACCTTGCCTGCATCGGCTGCAGAGGTCTATGTAGTAAAGGTGCAGGGGGTGATAAATCCTGTCACTTCTGAGTTCATGCAAAAGAGTATCAGGAAGGCTGAGAAAGAGGGGTTTGACGCAATTGTGATGGAACTGGACACCCCGGGAGGGCTTGATACCTCCATGCGGTCGATAATCAAGGCGATAAACGGGAGTGAGATTCCCGTTGTGGTTTATGTGGCCCCTCCGGGAGCTCGTGCAGCCTCTGCAGGAGTATTCATCACAATAGCTGCTCATGTTGCTGCAATGGCTCCAGGGACGAACATCGGGGCTGCCCATCCTGTAGGTATGGGTGGCAAGATGGACAAGACGATGGTCGAGAAGGTGACCAACGATGCAGTTGCGTATATACGCTCGCTGGCAGAACGGCGTGGCAGGAATCCGGACTGGGCCGAGGAGGCGGTCCGGAAGAGTGTCTCCATAACGGCAAGGGAGGCCCTGAAAAAAGGAGTTATCGACCTCGTCGCCAGGAACACTGATGAGCTTCTGGAGAAACTCGACGGCCGGAAGGTAGAGACAGTAAAAGGTGATGTTTTACTCAGGACGAGGGGGGCGGTTGTCAAAAGGGGGGAGATGGGTTTCAGGCTCAAGATTCTCGGATTGATAAGCAACCCCAATGTTGCCTATATCCTGATGCTTCTTGGTTTCTACGGGCTGTTCTTTGAACTGACCAATCCCGGGTCCATATTCCCGGGCGTAATAGGTGGCATCAGTCTCATACTTGCCTTCTATTCATTCCAGACACTGCCGGTGAACTATGCCGGGCTGCTTCTGATCATTCTTGCGATTATAATGTTTGTCCTTGAGGTGAAGGTTACCTCAAGCGGTGTACTTGTGATCGGTGGTATAATCTCCATGCTTATAGGCTCGCTCATGCTCTTTGAGAGCGGGGGGCCTTTCATAAAGCTCTCTCTCTATCTCATCGTGCCTGCCGTCCTGCTTACGGCTCTCTTTTTCACCCTTACGGTCGGTCTTGTTATCAAGGCATGGCGGCGGAAGCCCGTTACAGGTAACGAGGGGCTTGTGGGGCTCGAGGGAGTCGCCCATTCGGATATAACCGGAGAGGGCGGTATGGTGCTTGTGAGGGGAGAGTACTGGCAGGCCTTCAGTGACGAACATATCAGGAAGGGGGAAAAGGTCAGGGTGGATTCAGTGAATGGTTTGAAAATAAAAGTAAGAAAGGAGGAGACAGGATGATTTTTGCGCCTCAGTTCTTAAGTCTGGTCTTTGTGGTCTTCCTTGTGCTGTACTTTCTGGTCAGTGCAATCAAGGTCCTGAGAGAGTATGAAAGGGGGGTTATATTCAGGCTCGGAAGGCTGATCCCGGTAAAGGGGCCAGGACTGGTGATAATCTGGCCCATCATTGATAAGATCGTGAAGGTCAGCCTCAGGACGGTCACCATGGATGTCCCTGCCCAGGATGTTATTACAAGGGACAATGTCTCTGTGAAGGTGAATGCCGTTGTCTACTTCAGGGTGATGGACCCGAGCAAGGCGATAACAGAGGTGGAGGACTTCTACTTTGCCACGAGCCAGATCGCCCAGACTACGCTGAGGAGCGTGGTGGGGCAGAGCCAGCTTGATGACCTTCTCTCAAAGCGTGACGAGATAAATGCGGAACTCCAGCGGATCATAGACTTCCAGACCGAGCCCTGGGGTATAAAGGTTACTGCCGTTGAGGTGAAGAATGTGGATCTTCCCCAGGAGATGCTCAGGGCCATTGCTAAACAGGCCGAGGCTGAGAGGATGAGAAGGGCGAAGATCATCAACGCCGAGGGTGAGTTCCAGGCTGCCCAGAAACTCGCTGACGCAGCAAAGATCATTGCCACCGAGCCTGCCACACTCCAGCTCAGGTTCCTCCAGACTCTCGTGGAAGTGGCTGCAGACAAGAACTCGACCGTACTCTTCCCCCTGCCTATTGACCTTATAAAGCCCTTTCTCGAACCGAAGAAGAAGTCTGGAGATGTAGAATAGGTGTTGATCTCGTTGATTTCGTTGATTTGGTTGTTTGGTTAGTTTGGTTGATGAAATAGCGGGAAGGGGGGAAGGCGAGAAAGGCGAGAAATGTTCAACGTCCGGGGGTCAAGGCGATGGGTGAGAGGCAATGGAATAACAGTACACCAATGACCAATAACTTTTTTTCTACCACCTTATCAATGCTGACGCCCAGGTAAGACCACCTCCGAAGGCCTCAAGGAGGATATAGTCGCCTTCCTTGATCCTCCCGGTTCTGACCGCCTCATCAAGGGCTATGGGGATGGATGCTGCAGAGGTGTTTCCATAGCGGTCCAGGTTCAGCATGACCCGCTCCATCCCTATTCCCAACCGCTTGGCAGTGGCACTGATAATCCTGTGGTTTGCCTGGTGGGGGACAAGAAGTGAGAGGTCATCGGGGGTAATGCCGTTTTCTTCCAGCATGTCCACGACGAGTTTCTCCAGTGTCCGGACAGCGACCTTGAAGGTCTCGTTTCCCCTCATCTTCAGATAGTGGAGCCTTGTCCCGACGGTCTCTTCCGATGCCGGCTGCCTTGAGCCGCCTGCCGGAACATAGAGAAGATCCCATTTGGAGCCGTCGGCATGTATCTTTACAGAGATCACACCCCTTTTTGACCGGTCTGCCTCAAGAACAGCGGCCCCGGCTCCGTCCCCGAGGAGGACACAGGTGGTCCTGTCCTTCCAGTCCGTTATCCTGGATAGGACCTCAGAGCCTACTATCAATATACGGGAATAGACCTTTGCACGTATATAGGCATCGGCAACTGAAAGGGCATAGATGAATCCGGAGCAGGCGGCGTTTATATCAAAGGCCGCGGCGTTTTTGGCCCCCAATTTGTCCTGGAGAAAGCAGGCAGTGGAAGGAAGGGGCATGTCAGGGGTGACGGTTGCTACTATGATGAGATCGATGTCCCGGGGCTTGAGGCCTGCTGCCTTCAGTGCCTCCTTCGAGGCGATCAGGCCTATATCAGAGGCTGCCTGTTCCCTCTCTGCAATCCGCCGCTCTCTTATGCCTGTCCTGTCCCTTATCCACTCATCGGTGGTATCAACCATCTGTTCGAGTTCATAGTTTGTAAGAACCCTTCCGGGAAGATACGAACCGGTCCCGGTAATCCTTGAATGTACCAATTACAAAGAACCTCCTGATTCTTATTCCCCGACCTCAGAAGGGCTGTTTATGACGCCTCATGTCAGGCAGGCGAGCCTGCAAGGTCGGTTTTCATCCCCCTTGACAGGGAGCTCAGCTCGTCAGAAATTATCCGGTCGACCCTGAGCCTTGAGGCAAGGTCAGCCGTCTTGATCGCATTCTTAATGGCCTTTGCAGATGACCTTCCATGGCTTATGATGCATGTGCCCCTGATACCCAGAAGGGGGGCACCGCCGTATTCGGCGTAGTCCGTCTTTTTCTTGAAATTCTTGAGTGCCGGCTTCATGAAGAGATAGGCTAGCCTCCCGGTGGCTATGGAGGCTATCTCTACCTTCAGCATCTTCATGATCGCCTCTGCCAGTCCTTCGCTTATCTTGAGCGCTATGTTTCCTGTGAAACCGTCGCAGACTACGACGTCAACATCACCCTGGTAGAGATCCTTGCCCTCCACATTTCCTACGAAATTAAGGGATGTGTTCTTGAGGAGGGAGAATGCCTCCTTGGTGAGCTCATTTCCCTTGACGTCCTCTTCGCCGATGCTGAGGAGGGCCACCCTGGGCTTTTCCACCCCTATGACGTGTTTCGAGTATGCCGAGCCCATATAGGCGAACTGGAGGAGGTTTTCCGGTGTGGAATCCACATTGGCTCCTGCGTCTATCAGGACAAACCTTTCCTTCAATGTGGGCATGGTTGTGGCGATCGCCGGTCTGTCCACTCCTTCTGAAGTCCCAAGGACCAGAAGGGCAGTGGCCATCACCACACCGGAATGCCCTGCGCTCACAAAGGCATCGGCCTCGCCGCTCTTTACAAGGTCGATCCCCTTCCTTATTGATGAGTCCCTCTTCCTCCTGATTGCAAAGGAGATGGAATCGTCCATGGAGACCGTCTGGGAGGCATGATGAATGGAGATCCGGTCAGGAGGATAGCGCCTTGACTTAAGTGCCTCCGAGACCATCCGTTCGTCACCGACGAGGACTACCCTGATATCCTCTTTTTCACTTACAGTCTCGATAGCCCCTTCGATCGTGACCTCTGGGGCATTGTCCCCTCCCATTGCGTCAAGGGCTATTCTCATAACTCTTCTTTCTCTACAACAGCGATAACCTTCCTGCCGTTATAGAAGCCACAGTGTGTGCAGACCCGATGGGGCAGTTTTGGTTCGCCGCAATCAGGGCAGTTCATCAATGGGGGACGCTCCCCTTTCCAGTTTGCCCTTCTCTTGTCGCGCCTGCATCTTGAGTGTCGTGAATGTGGGTTGGCCATCTCAATGCTCCTTTCTGAGTGTTTTGAGTATCTGAAATCTGGAATCTATTGTCTGAGGCATACAGTTACAACTGTCTTCGTTGAGATTTTTGCCGCAGGTGGGACAGATACCTGAACAGTTTTCACTGCAGAGCGGTTTCATAGGGGTGTTCAGCAGTATCTGCTCCCGGAGGATGTCGGATATATCTATCTGGTCGTTCCTGTAGAAGCCTACCGTTCCTTCATCCCTGTGGAGTTCATGGCTTGTCTCACCCCTGAGGGCCTCTGCAGGAAGATAGAGAAGGTCAAATTCGGAATGAACCGTCTGGCTGAAATCGTCAAGACACCTGCTGCATACCTGACGGATTGTTACCTCTACATGTCCGGTAATATGCACTTCAGGCCCTGTTCTGGTTATATCGATTCTACCTGTTGCAGGGGTAAGGGGGATCAAGCCGGAGTCCTCCCCTACAGGTTCTGAGACGGGAAGGCTTAATGGTGCTTCTATCTCTGAGACGGTTATTTTCATGGTCTGTCATGCTCTTCATATTTTTTTCTTATAATCTGCGGTCATGAGAAATTAAATTAAAATTATACGTTTATCTTGAAAATATTGTCAAGTATGGTTAAAATGTAACAGTCTTTTCTGTCAAGAAATTTTCTGTCGAGAAACTGGTTTATCCCATGGATGATACGAGATACTGTATCTGTTGCGGTGAAGATGTTCCTTATAACACTGTTGTAAGGAACGAGAGGAGGGAACTTACCTGTCAGTTCTGTGGCTTCACCCTGGATGTAACAAACCTGTGGGAAGACCAGGGTGAAGGGGAGCGCGGTGTTGCCATGGTAGCAGAGGATTCTGATCTCACCCGGAATCTTCTCAGGGATATAATTGCTAATAAAGCCCTTTCCGGTGAGGTCGTGGCTGTTTCGAACGGGCTTGAGCTGACGACCGAGTTTTCAAGGTACCTCAAGGAAGGCAAGAGGATAGAATTTGTAATCATCGACCTGAACATGCCGCTGATGGACGGACTTACGGCTGCCAGGACCATTCGTGCCATTGAGAAGGGTGCAGGCATGGGAAATAACGTCCCCCTGATATTCTTCTCTTCCAGAAAGGCTGACGAGGATCTGAAGAACCAGATGGGGATTCTTGCTCCTGCCCATTACATGAACAAGGGGAGCGATCCCGACCCTGAGTCTCTTGCCCACCGGATAGAGGGGCTTGTTAATTTCATCCAGACAACCTATTCATGAAGGAGGTTTGAACAATGCCTGACAAGAGGGCGCACCTGTTCATAGAAGGCAGGGTTCAGGGGGTTTTTTATCGTGACTTCACCAGAGAGACTGCCGTAAGTCTCGGCCTCCGGGGATGGGTAAGGAACCTTCCCGACGGACGGGTGGAGGCGGTCTTTGAGGGAGACTCAAAGGCTATAGAGGAGGCCATTGCAAGGTGTTATACCGGGCCGCCGGCAGCAGTAGTCAGGAATATAGAGGTGGAATGGGAGGAATGGACCGGTGAGTTCCGGGACTTCCGGATCCGTTACTGAATCTCAACATTACAGAAACAAGGAAAGCGGTGGGGGTATACTATCACGGGCCTTCTGACAAGCTTCCGGGGTGGGCTCTGAAACTTTCATTATAAAGCTCCGGTCATGTCTGAGCAGAGAAAGCTCGATACGAGTCCTGCGGATCTGTTATGGACGGAGCCTTAACAGGCTTGATCAGTTGTATGAAGGGTGTTTTGAGTAGATAAGTCCGTTCGCTTTCCGCCGGGCCGACACAGGGAAGCGCCTTCTTAAACGATCAGGTGTTGATAATGAAAGTTTCAGAGCCCACCCCGGATGATGGCATGGCAGGGAAGGCGCCATAAGAATGAACCCCTACTTCTGTGAAAGGAAAATGTATCTGAAAGGTGAACAGACTGTCGAAGGGGTCGTTAATCTCTACAAGCCGCCGGGCATTACCTCCCATGATGCTGTAAAGAAGGTCCAGAGGATGACCGGAGCCCGGAAGGCGGGACATGCAGGCACGCTTGATCCATCCGCCGAGGGGGTACTGCTTGTCTGCCTTGGGAGGGCTACAAGGATAACAGAGTATCTGATGGGCCTTACCAAGGTATATACCCTGAAGTTCGTCCCCGGCATATCCACTGATACCTTTGATTCAGAGGGGAGGGTGTTAGAGAGGAGGCCGGTGCCGGATATTGAGGCTGGTGACCTGGAAAGACTTCTCGAGAGGTTCATCGGGGAGATAGAGCAGGTTCCGCCCGCCTATTCAGCTCTGAAAAAAGGAGGGGTTCCCCTCTACAGACTTGCCAGAAGAGGGGAGAAGGTAGAACTGAAGCCCAGGATGGTCAGAATCTACAGTATAAAACTCCTGGATTTTTCCAGGACTGAGGTCTCCCTTGAGGTGGAATGTTCAAAGGGGACCTATATAAGAAGCCTTGTGAATGATATAGGCAGGGCTATGGGGTGCGGTGCCACGCTCACATGGCTCAGGAGGGACAGGGTCGGGAGGTTCAGTTGCAAGGATGCCCAGGGGTTCGAGGACATTGCCGGGGGCCGGGTGGAGGTGATTGAGATGTCCGAGGCCCTGAGCCATCTTCCCGTCCTGGAACTCGATGAGCAGGAGGCTGAAATGGCTGGTCACGGGCAGATTTTCCATCCTGACAGAGGGTGTGCCCATGAGGGGAGAATCAGGGTGATAAGCAGAGGGAAGGGGTTTGTAGGTACCGGGATCTGCCTGCCTGACGGGAGGCTGAAAATGGAGAAGGTCTTTGTCTGAAATCTTCAGAAAAGGTTTTCTATCCCCCGTTCTAAGGTGATTTGATAAACAGAGTTATAAGCAATAGGGTCGTATTTTGAGGAAATTCCAGATTAAAACCTAAAGTAAAAAATGAGGTATTTTTTAAAAGATGTTTATAAATCAAAAAAAATACTTGACATATTTTTCATTTTCTGGTATATATAACAT
>WFTX01000150.1 GCA_015485235.1 Nitrospirota bacterium
ACATTCCTGGTGAGCAGACCGGTAGAGGGTATAATCAGGAAGTTGAGAAGGGTTGAAGGAGGAGACCTCTCCGTCCGGTTTGAAACGACAAGAAACGATGAGATCGGAAGACTCTCAAAAACCCTGGATTCAATGCTTACAGAACTTGACCGGGCACGCCGGGAGATTCAGCGCTGTCATATCGAAGAGATAAAAAGAATCGAGAGAATGGCAAGCCTTGGAGAGATGGCTGCAGCAATAGCCCACGAGATAAAGAACCCCCTTGCAGGGATAAGTGGTGCCATCCAGGTGATCTCTGAGGACTTCGGGGACGATGACCCGCGAAAGGAGATCGTTGCAGAGATACTCATTGAGATAGAGAGACTGGACAAGGCCGTGAGAAACCTGCTCAGCTTCTCAAAACCCATAACCCTACAGAAAGAAAGGGTCCATTTACAGGACCTTCTGGACAAGACACTCTCTCTTGTCCAGCAACAGGCAGAGAAGATGAATATAACCATAAAGGTGGAGAATGGGCTTCACGGTGTCACCACCGAGATTGACAGAGAACTCATTCAGCAGGTATTCCTGAATCTAATACTGAATGCCTTTCATGCCATGCCTGGAGGAGGCACCCTCGTAATCTCACTATCCAAGTCGGACTCCTCTGTCAGCATCTCCTTTTCAGACTCCGGCGAGGGAATCCCCTCGGAAAACCTCAAAAAGGTCTTCAAGCCCTTCTTTACCACAAGGCATACAGGAACAGGTCTCGGACTTGCAATTTCAAGAAATATCATAGAAGCTCACGGAGGAAAGATAGATGTACAGAGCACAATCGGACTGGGCTCGACCTTTACTGTCACCCTTCCGGTATAATTAAAAGGTATGAACAAGGGCAGAATACTCATAGTAGACGACGAAAAACTCCTTAGATGGTCTCTTCAGCAGAACTTCTTGAAAGAGGGGTATGAGGTTATATCAGCAGAAAAAGGCATGCAGGGAATTGAGGCCTTCAAGGAGGAAAGACCCGATGTAGTACTGCTGGATATCCATCTTCCTGACATCTCTGGCCTTAATGTCCTTGAGGGAATAAAGGAGACAGATCCCGATGCGATCGTCCTTATGGTCACCGCCTATGGAGATGTGGAGACTGCAGTCAAGGCGATAAAGCTGGGGGCCTATGACTTTATTGAAAAACCCTTCAACATGGAGAAATTGAACATAACCATCAGCAAGGCGATGGAGACGATCTCACTCCGAAAGGAGATTACCCAGTTAAAGGGAAAACTCTCCACGCAGTATGGATTCGACAGCATCATAGGCCAGTCCGATGAGATGATGAAGGTCTTCGGGATAATCCAGAAGGTCGCCTCGAGTGATGCATCCACCATCCTGATTCAGGGAGAAAGCGGGACCGGTAAAGACCTCGTGGCACGGGTTATTCATTACCAGTCCAGCAGGGCCGCCATGCCCTTCATGGAGATCAACTGCACCGCTGTGCCTGAATCTCTGATAGAGAGCGAGCTCTTCGGTTACGAAAAAGGGGCTTTCACCGATGCCAAGGCCCTGAAAAAGGGACTCTTTGAGCTGGCTGACGGTGGCAGTATTTTCCTTGACGAAATAGGAGATATGCAACCGAACACCCAGGCCAAGCTCCTGAAGGTTCTTGAAAGCAAAACATTCAAAAGGATCGGAGGAGTTAAGGATATAACTGTGGATGTACGTATCATAGCGGCAACCAATAAAAATCTGACTGAAGAGGTAAGAAAAGGAAACTTCAGGGAAGACCTCTTTTTCAGGCTGAAGGTTATTCCCATCAATCTCCCCCCGCTGAGGGAGAGGAAGAAGGATATATTGCTCCTTGCTAACTACTTTATCACCGAGTTCAACAGGGAATTCAGAAAGAAGGTGAAAGGGCTTACCAGGGAGACGGAAAGGCTTTTCCTTGAGTACCCCTGGCCCGGTAATGTGAGGGAACTGAAAAATGTCATTGAAAGGGTAATGATCCTTGAAAGTGATGAGTACATCCGGCCGGAACACCTACCGTTAGAACTAACCTCGAGGGAGACGATCCATCAACTGAACATGGAGAGTTTTGATATAGCGATCCCCCCTGGCGGAGTGGATATTGAAGAAGTTGAAAAAAAACTGATACGAGGGGCCCTTGAGATGACAAAGGGAAACCAGACCAGAGCTGCAAAACTCCTTAACCTCTCAAGGGACGCCCTTCGTTACAGGATGCAGAAGTTCGGACTTTTTGATAAGGAAACATAACAGTCATATTCTGGTTGCAATGTTTTGCATGAATTTTGCAAAGGATTTCAAACAAGTTTCATGAAAATACTCATCGTCGATGACGAACAGCTTGTCCGCTGGTTCATGGAAAGGGCCCTGATAAAAAAAGGCTTTGAGGTGAAGAGCGCCTCCAGTGTTCAATCTGCCCTGGATATCCTTGAGAAGGAAAAGTTTGATATTGTTTTTACTGACCTTAAGATGCCAGAGGGAAATGGCGCAATACTCGTTGACAAACTGCGTGAAATGCCTCACCGGACTGTAATAGTCGTCTGTTCAGCCTATATAACCGCTGAAACAGATCAGCAGTTCAGGCAAATGGGCATTCATACCCTCAAGAAACCATTCAAGCTGAAGGAACTCGAAGTACTCCTACAGAAGATAGAGCCTCAGAAACCAACCATAATTTGACAAAATCCTGGTAAAGAAAATATAATACTAAACTGTGCATTTATTGCTTACTCTTTACAGAGTTAAGGCATAATCCACTCAAACCCTGGCTTTTCAGACTGGGAATAACCAAAAATACAGGAGGTTCTTATGGCTGAAGGGATTATCGATGTCACAACATCCACCTGGGATCAGGAGGTTCTGGGTGCATCGGGACTGGTACTGGTGGATTTCTGGGCTGTCTGGTGCGGTCCCTGCAGGATGATCGCCCCGACGGTGGAAGAGATTGCCAAGGAGTATGCAGGCAAACTGAAGGTATGCAAGCTGAACACCGACGAAAACCCGGATATAGCAAGCAAATATAAGATAATGGGCATTCCAACCCTCATGTTCTTCAAGGACGGGGAAAAGGTGGATCAGGTTGTAGGTGCTGTGCCCAAGCCTCAACTGAAATCAAAGATCGACCAACTGCTGGGATAGGTGATGGGAAAGAGATCCGGGCGCATTGCCCTTCTGTTCCTGATTGCGTCTCTTTTCCTGCTCCCCCTCTCCTGCAGCAGGGAAAGCGGCGGGTCTCCTGATGTGGGCAGTAAGGCACCTGACTTCAGTCTTAAGGATCTGGGCGGGAAAAGGGTATCCCTTGAGGACTTTGCTGGAAAGGTTGTTCTTCTCGAATTCTGGGCGACATGGTGTCCGCCCTGTCGTGAATCTATCCCGGAAATGGAAAGACTCTTTGAGAGTATGCGCAACAGGGATCTTGTAGTTCTGGGTGTGAGCGTGGATGAAGGCAGCAGTGCTCCGGAAAAGGTGAAAGCCTTTGCTGAAAAATACAACATCGGTTATACCGTCCTGCTCGACAGTGGTGAGGCAAGCAGGAAGTACAGGATCACCAGCATACCTGCCATATTCATCATCGACAGGAACCTCAGGATAGTGAAAAAATATGAAGGCTTCATGCCCGGCATGGGCAAGGAGCTGGAAAGGCAGATAACCTCTCTTCTCTGATGAGGGGTCCTGATTTGACTGGTCATGTTTGACTCTCTCTCTGAAAGACTCGATGGCATATTCAGGAAGCTCCGGGGAAGGGGTTACCTGAAGGAAGAGGATATAGATACCGTTCTCAGGGAGATACGACTCTCTCTCCTTGAGGCAGACGTGAATTTCCGGGTGGTCAAGGAATTCATAGCCCGGATAAGGGAGAAGGCCATTGGCGCAGAGGTACTGAAGAGCCTTACCCCGGGACAACAGGTAGTAAAGATCGTCCATGAAGAACTGATCAATCTCCTCGGCGGAACGGCGGAAAAGATACAACTCTCTCCAAACCCTCCCACAATAATAATGATGGTCGGTCTTCATGGCTCAGGCAAAACCACCACATCGGCAAAACTCGCTCACCATTTCAAAAAACAGGGCCGGCGTCCCATGCTTGTGGCAGCTGACCTCCAGAGGCCTGCAGCGATTGACCAGCTGGTCACGCTGGGTGGCCAGATCGATGTACCGGTCTTTCATTCAAGAGAAGAAAAGGACCCGGTAACACTCAGTCAGGCCTCTATTAGCGAGGCAAAGAAAACAGCCATGGATATCCTGATTCTGGATACCGCCGGAAGGCTCCATATAGATGATGAGCTGATGAGCCAGCTCTCCGGTATCAGGGATGCCGTTACCCCTTCAGAAATCCTTTTTGTGGCTGATGCAATGACAGGCCAGGATGCCGTAAACATAGCCAGGAGTTTCAACGAACAGATAGGGATTGACGGGATCATCCTTACCAAGATGGATGGTGATGCCAGGGGCGGTGCCGCCCTGTCGGTCAGGCACGTTACTGGAAAGCCGATAAAGTTCATCGGCGTGGGTGAGAAGATTGAGATGCTCGAACCCTTCCACCCTGACAGGATCGCCTCAAGGATACTGGGAATGGGTGATGTCCTCTCCCTTATTGAGAAGGCCCAGGAAACAGTTACAGAAGAGGATGCACTCAGGCTTCAGAGAAAGATCATCGAGGAGTCATTCACCCTGGAGGACCTCAAGGAGCAGTTGAAGAAGATCCGTTCCATGGGCCCCCTTGAGAACATACTCTCCATGATCCCCGGCCTCGGGAAGCAGTTGAAGAACGTCCAGGTGGATGAGAAGGAGTTCACAAAGGTAGAGGCCATTATCAACTCCATGACTCCCAGGGAAAGAAGGAATCCCCATATACTGAATGGAAGCAGAAAGAAAAGGGTTGCCAGGGGAAGCGGGACGAGTATCACCGATGTAAACAGGCTCCTGAAACAATACAAAGAGATGAAGAGAATGATGAAGATGCTGAAGGGTAAAAAGGGTAAAAAGGGGAAAATGCCGAGGCTTCCCAACATCATGCCTTTTTAGTCCTTTACAATCAGCATTACATTATATTAAAATTTTAGTTCCAAATATGAACTGTCAAAAGGAGGTGAATCGTTGGTCAAGATACGTCTGACAAGAATGGGTGCTCACAAGAGACCTTTCTACAGGATCGTGGTTGCCGACTCCCGGGCCAGGAGGGATGGCCCCTTCATTGAAATCCTTGGTTACTATGATCCCATGAAGGAACCATCCGAGATAAAGATCGACCCTGACAAGGCTAATTACTGGCTCCAGGTTGGTGCACAACCTACCGATTCGGTTAAACGTCTGTTTCAACGGGCTGGCCTCGGGACAGCCGAATAAACCATATGGAGGTGGAGAAGATGAAAGATTTGGTGGAGACGATGGCTAAAGCACTGGTAGACAGACCGGAGGAGGTCTCGGTAAAGGAAGTGGACGGCGAAAAGACAACCGTTTTCGAGCTCAGGGTGGCCCAAAGTGATCTTGGCAAGGTGATAGGCAAACAGGGAAAGACAGCGCGTGCTATGAGAACAATCCTCTCCGCAGCCGGCACAAAGATTGGAAAACGTTGCGTCCTTGAGATCCTTGAATAACCTTTAAAAATATAACCTGGAGGGGATATCCCCTCCAGGTCTCATCTTAACACCTCAAACCCTCCCAGATTATGCCTGATTACATAACAATTGGCCGCATACTCGGTCCCCATGGCCTGAGGGGAGATGTAAAGATTCTGCCTCTGACATATTCCATTAAGAGATTCCTTGAGATAGAACGTGTTTTCCTTGACATGCCCGGCAAAATGAGGCTGCTACATATCCAGACGGTCTTATTCCATGGGGAAAGGGTAGTACTCAGGTTCAGGGAGATCACCGGGCGCGAAGAGGCATCCCTCCTGAGAGGGAAAGAGATCCTCATCCCTGTGGAGGAATCGCCTCCACCTGCTGAAGGAGAATACTACCACTATCAGATAATCGGGCTTGAGGTATTCACAGAAGAGGGGACCCCTGTCGGGAAGGTAACAGGTATAATAGAGACGGGAGGTAATGATGTATATGTTGTGAAACCTGCGCGGGACCTGGCAAGAGACAAGGAGATTCTGATCCCTGCAATTTCTGATGTTATAGAAGATATCGACCTGGGAGAGGGGAAGATGGTTATAAAACTCATGGAAGGACTCCTGGAATGAGCCAGGTGACCTTTGAGGTACTCACACTCTTCCCTGAGATCATCGAGGCCTATGTCTCGGAAAGCATCCTTGGAAGGGCGCTGCAAAGGCGGATAATAGATGTAATAACCTTTAATATCAGGGACTTCTCCAGTACCAGTTACCGACAGGTCGATGACTATCCCTACGGGGGTGGCGCCGGGATGGTAATGATGGCTGAACCCATCTTCAGGGCCGTTGATTTCATCAAGGAAGACGGAAAAGACCGGTATGTAATACTGCTCGGCCCCGGGGGAAGGACCTTCAACCAGGACATTGCACGGGAATTCGCTGAAAGGCACGGGAGGATACTTCTGATATCAGGAAGATATGAAGGAATAGATGACCGTGTCCGCCGGATAGTGGATGAAGAACTCTCAATAGGAGACTATGTTCTGACTGGCGGAGAACTCCCCTCTTTGGTTATAATAGATGCTGTTTCACGTCTCCTGCCAGGAGTACTGGGTGATGATGAGTCCTCCCGGGAAGAATCATTTTCCGGGCGAGTGCTGGAATATCCCCAGTTCACACGCCCCAGGGAATACCGGGGCCTGACTGTACCGGAGGTCCTCCTCAGTGGGGATCACGCAAGGATACGGCGTTGGAGACGGAAGGAGGCACTCAGGAGGACCATAAGCCGTCGTCCCGACCTTATTGAAAGGGCAAACCTTTCTGAAGAGGATAAAATATTACTGAAGGAGATCAAGGAGGAGAAGGAAGATGAATCTCATAAGGGCAATTGAAGAAGGTTACAAGCGTGAGATACCCCACTTTGACATCGGGGACACCGTGAGGGTCCATGTCCGGGTCGTTGAGGGTGACAAAGAGAGGATCCAGCCCTTTGAAGGATATGTTATCGGGAGAAAGGGAAGTGGTATCAGAGAGACCTTTATGGTCAGGAAGGTCTCCTATGGTGTGGGTGTCGAAAGGATCTTCCCGGTACATTCCCCTGTGGTTGAAAAGATCGAGGTTGTAAGGAAGGGGGATGTGAACCGTGCAAAGCTCTACTATCTGAGAGGCAAGAAGGGGAAGGCTGCAAAGATCCGGGAAAAGGATATGTTCAGGGGAAAGTGATCTCCCTGTCTCGTTGTGTCCACTGATTTATTCGACTTTGACGAGCAATTGCGGAAGGAGGGGAAGGCGCCCCTTGCGGGATGCGATGAAGCAGGACGGGGGCCTATCGCAGGCCCCGTGGTTGCCTCTGCTGTAATACTTCCCACTGGTCTTAGAATCGCGGGGCTCAGGGATTCCAAGAAGCTCAGTCCATCAAGGCGGGAATCCCTCTTCTGGGAAATTCTGGAAAAGGCTGAAGCAGTCGGAGTAGGGATCGCCGATCATAAGGTGATCGACAGGATAAACATCCTCAGGGCTACCATAAAGGCCATGTGTGCCGCAATGGAGGACCTCATAGTCCCGCCAAGAATGATTGTTGTCGATGCCCTGAGGCTCCCTGTAAAGACGGAACAGCTCACCTTGGTCAGGGCGGAAGACAGGTCCGCTTCAGTTGCTGCAGCCTCGGTAGTTGCCAAGGTGACAAGGGACAGGCTTATGGATCATCTCCATTCACTCTACCCTGAGTACGGATTCAACAGGCACAGGGGTTACGCCACCAGGGAGCATCTCCTTGTGCTTGAAAAGCTGGGCCCTTCCCCGGTTCATAGACTCACCTTTTCTCCTGTATCCAGCCTAAAACTTCCCTTCTGATTATGGTAATATAGAGAAACCCGAAGCTGTTAAGAAAGCGGAGACTATAGACGCCGATGACACAATGACTTAATAACTTATTAACCCAGTAACGAATATACGAATACACCAGTTTCAACGACAAAAATGCTAAGGGAACTCATAATCCGGAACTTTGCGATCGTTGACCGTCTCCGTCTCACCTTTGGAGAGGGCCTTAATGTAATAACCGGTGAGACCGGTGCTGGAAAGTCCATCATTGTTAATGCCATAAAACTCCTGACCGGAGAGAGGGCCAGTACTGACTTCATAAAACCCGACACGGAAGGATATGAGCTCCAGGCCCTCCTGGAGCCTGGAAGACCCGGCATTCTTTCAGAGCTCCAGATCCCTCACTCCGACAAAGAACTGATCATCAGGAGGGTGCTCCAAAGATCCGGCAAGGGACGGGCATACATAAACGACAGCCTCGTTACCATACAGACCCTTGGAGCATTAGGGTCTGAGATTCTGGAGATACACAGCCAGCATGAACATCAGAAACTCTTCTCCCCTGCTCTGCAACGGAAATTTCTTGACAGGTATGGAGGACTTGAGCCACTCGTAAGGGAAGTGGAGGCTCTTTACTACCAGTGGAAAAAGCTGGATAGTGAATTGAGCGAAATAAGGGAAAAGGAAAGGGAGAGGACACAGCGGATCGATATGCTCAGATATCAGATAGAAGAGATCGATTCTGCCGGACTTGACCCCACTGAAAAGGAAAACCTCCTTGAGGAAAGGAAGATCCTGATGAACCTGCACCAGTTGAAGTCCCTCTGTGATCAGATACTTGAGCACCTGAAAGGTGATGAGGGAAGCATAACCGACCGTCTGGGCACTACTCTCAGCCTGACCAGGGACCTCTCAAAGATAGATGATTCCGCGACTGATGCACTCAACCAGATTGAGGAGGCCCATGCCCTTGTCGGAGAGACAGTGCATATAATCAGGGATTTGATGGAGAGATACGACCTCGACCCGGCCCGTCTTGAAGAGATAGAGTCCCGCCTCCTTACCATAGAGAAGCTCGAGAGGAAGTACGGCGATGGTATTGAAGAGATTCTCCGTTACAGGAATGCTGCGGCAGAGGAACTGGAGGGGCTCCTGCACCTTTCCGAAAAGACCGGGGACCTGGAGGAGGAACTCAGCAGGACGGAACGTAATCTCGGCAAAAAGGCCGAAGAACTCTCCGGAAAGAGGAAGAAGGTCGCTGAAGAACTGGAAGGCCTGATCCTCAGAGAACTCCGGGAACTGGCCTTTCAGGCACCTGCTTTTCATATATCCATCAGTCCTTCCGATATGGGACCTCACGGTCTGGACAGGCTCGAGTTTCTCTTCTCCGCCAACCCGGACCAGCCGCCGAGACCGCTTCAGAAGGTGGCCTCCGGTGGAGAAATATCAAGGGTAATGCTTGGACTCAAATCGGTCTTTGCCGGCATAGGGGGACATGAACTCCTGATCTTTGATGAGGTTGACGCAGGCATAGGGGGTGAGACGGCGGAGTCAGTAGCTGAAAAGCTCAAGAAACTCTCTGCCGATCATCAGATAATATGTATAACTCACCTTCCGCAGATCGCCTCGAGGGCTGATCATCACCTTATGATAAGAAAGGTGCTTTCAGGCACCCGGTCCAGCGTGGAAGTAAAAACACTCCAGGGCGAAGAGAGAAAGAAGGAAATAGCGAGGATGATGAGCGGCGAAGTGACGGAGAGTTCACTCCAGCATGCCGGAGAACTCCTCCAGAAACCCTGAAATAGAGGAAGGGAGAACAACTGTGTCTGGAAAGATCGAGATTATCAGGGAACTCTGCAAGGGATGCAGTTTCTGCATCATCTCATGCCCGCAGAAGATACTGGTTGGCGGGAATGACCATAACTCTCTGGGCTTCACTCCACCTCTTTTGATCAACCCTGAAAAATGCACAGGATGTGCCCTGTGTGCCGAGTCCTGCCCTGAGGTGGCAATTGAGGTCTGGAAAGAAGAATATGCAGGTTCAGAAGATTGATCAACATCACTTCTCCCGGGCGTACTCATACATGACAAGAGCTGCAGCCACGGCTACATTCAGACTATCCGCCTTTCCCTTAAGGGGGATCCTCAACCGCATCTCCGCCTTCTGAATAATATCCTCTCCCACCCCATCAGCCTCGTTCCCAAAGACAAGAGAGACCTTGCCCTCTCTTTTTATGTCCTGAAGTTCAGTCTCACCCATGCCCGTGGTTGCTATCCAGAAGGCTCCTGATTCCTCTTTCCACCTGAACAGCAAATCCCGATCAAGGAAATATATCCTTTCACTGAATATCCCACCGGCCGATGCCCTTACAGACTTGGGATTGAAGGGGTTTACACTCCCCTTAAGGACTATTACATCTCCAATCCCAAAGGCCTCTGCCGTCCTTATTATGGTCCCCATATTACCAGGGTCCTGGATCCGGTCAATAACAACAAAGCCTCTTCCCTTGGAACAGGTGAGGTCTTCAAACCCACGGGTCTTTACCCCCATAACCGCAATAATCCCCTGGGAGGCTTCCGTATCGGTCAGGGTCTTCATCACATCCATGGAAACCACATAAACCGGTATCTCTTCCTCTGTGAGTGTCTCAAGGAGCCCCCTTCTTCTCTCATCAGAGAGGATCCGCTCCGTGATCGGTTCTGATTGAGGGCCCCCTTGTGCTTGAGCAGGCCTTGAGGGGGAAGGGAAAACTCCGTTTCGTTCTGATCACGGAGCGGATCCTCTCTGATGAGAGAAGAAGGGGGCTCCTTGAGACACTCACAGAGGAAGAGATACCGGTTTATGTGGTTTCCATGGATGTGATGAAGACCCTGACCGATACG
>WFTX01000151.1 GCA_015485235.1 Nitrospirota bacterium
AAGGATGATAGTGATCCCTGCCACCCAGACCATTTATCGTCAGGCCCTGAACGAGGGTCTTCTGGAGATCTTTATAGATGCTGAAGCGGTTGTTTCCACACCCACCTGCGGCCCCTGTCTTGGTGGACATATGGGGATACTGGCAAAGGGGGAGAGGGCTGTAGCAACCACCAACAGAAACTTTGTGGGCAGGATGGGTCATCCTGAGAGTGAGGTGTACCTTTCAGGGCCTGCTGTAGCAGCCGCTTCTGCCGTACTCGGGAGGATTGGGCTGCCCGAGGAGCTTGGGCTTTAAGGAAGGTACCACGTTTTGGAAGGAAATACCCTGAGAGACAGTCTCACTATCGAGATATGCAACCTGATAAATGAGCCCTTCCTGATAATCGATTCATTCGGGATAGTGCTTGCAACCAACAGGAGTGCGATTGAATTGCTGGGGGGGAGGGATAAACTCCTCGGTAGATCCATGAGGGAAATCCCCGAACTTGCCCCGCTCTGGTCAAGCCTCATCAGATCAAGGGAAAAAAGAGAGAGTCTCAAGGAGAGGCTCCGGATAGGGGATCTCGATTATGAGGCCTCCTTGCACCATCAATTTGACCGGGACGGGACACAGTACACCGGCATTCTTCTTTACGAGATATCACATTACCTCACCATCGAGAACGAGCTTCTCAGAAGAAACCGGGAGCTGATGATAATAAACACCCTCTCGGGGACATTCATCTCATCCTATGACAACGAGCGGATATTCAGCGATCTTCTGGAAAAGGTCCTTCTGATAACGGATTTCACAATAGGATGGATAATGCTTAGTGAAAAGGATGGTCTTGTCCTGAAGAGCCATAAAGGCATCTCCCTTGACCTTGCTAAAAATCTCTCCGAAGGAAAGGCAAGTGAGATAATAGAGGAGATGCTTGTTGAAAGACAACCACTCCATGTCTTTGAACGTGAAGAACTATCCCGTTATTCCATCTTCCTGAATGAACGGATCGCCTTCCTGGGAATGATACCTCTGTATATGGGAGACAACCTCCTGGGCATCTTCTTCCTCGGAAGCAGGTCTGAACGTGTCTTCGATTTTGACCTTGCTTCAATGATGTCCCTTGTAGGCAATCAGGTCGCCCTTATTCTTGAGAAGGTCAAGCTCTTCGAGAAGACGCGGCACCTCTCGATTACCGACCCTCTTACAGGCCTCTACAATGTCCGGTATTTCTACAGGGCCCTGAATCTTGAGATCGAGAGGGCCAGGAGATACGATGATGAGTTCTCTCTGCTAATCTTTGACATCGATGATTTCAAGAGGATAAATGACACCTATGGCCACCAGATCGGTGACGATGTTCTCAGGGAAGTTTCAGACATAATGCTCCAGCACTCAAGAAAAACAGATATCGTCTCCCGTTACGGAGGAGAGGAGTTCGTCCTGATCCTCCCCAGAACCGGGAAGGAAGAGGCTGTCAGGATTGCCGAAAGGATCTGTGAGATGATAAGACAGAACCCCTTCAGGCCTGGAAACGGGGATGACATAACCATAACGGTCAGCGGTGGGGTGTCCACCTTCAAGGAAGACGGCGCCACTCCGAAAGAACTCCTCTATGGTGCTGATATGGCACTTTATACAGCCAAGGCAAGGGGAAAGGACAGGGTAATCTGCTGCTCAAAAGATCTGACCGGCAAATACCACAAAGAGGTAAAGGAATGATGAAAAGGGTTTTTTCCAGGCCTGAGAGCCTCAAGGAGGCAGCCTTCCGGTTCTGTCCCGGCTGCGGACACAGCATCGTACACCGGCAGATCGCAGAGGTGATCGATCAGATGAATCTCAGGGAAAGGACGATAGGAATAGCCCCTGTAGGATGTGCTGTCTTTGCCTATGACTATTTCAATTTTGATGTGATCGAGTGTCCCCATGGAAGGCCACCTGCCATAGCAACCGCACTTAAACGAGTCCTGCCGGACAGGGTGGTCTTTTCCTATCAGGGAGACGGTGATCTCGCATCAATCGGGATGGCGGAGATCATACATGCTGCCAACAGGGGGGAAAATCTATCTGTATTCTTCATAAACAATGCAAACTACGGAATGACAGGCGGACAGATGGCTCCAACCACCCTCATAGGGCAGAAGACAACCACAACACCCTCAGGGAGGAACCCCGCAACCGAGGGCTATCCTCTCAGGGTGGCTGAACTCCTCGCAACCATTGAGGGGGTGAGGTTTTCTGCAAGGACGGCAATAGACGGTATCAGGGGGATAAAAAGGACCAGACAGCTTATCGAGAAGGTCTTCAGGTATCAGCTGGAAGACAGGGGGTTCTCAATCCTCGAGATCCTCTCTCC
>WFTX01000152.1 GCA_015485235.1 Nitrospirota bacterium
ATATTCATGTGATTCCTAATTATATTGATCCTTTGATATGGTGTCAGGCAGAGCAGGAAAAGATAAAGGATCCAAGAATAGTAATAGCGTTTGTAGGGACACCTACTCACCGGAAGGATCTGAGAGTAATAATACCTGCTGTCAGGAAGATCCAGAAACGGTATGGTAACCGTATCGTATTCAAGTTCTACGGATGTATTACCGATGAGTTAAGAAGGATTCCCGGAGCAGAATTTGTCAGTGATCTTATCCGTGACTACAAGGAGTTTGCCCGTTTTCTTCTAAAACAGAAAATCGATATTGCCTTAGCTCCGCTTCTTGCCAATACATTCAATCAATGTAAGAGTAATATAAAATTTCTCGAATATTCTGTTTGCAGGATTGCAGGAATTTATTCCAGGATCAAACCGTATCAAGACACGGTACGTGATGGCTATACAGGATTGCTATGCGACCAGAATTCTGAATCGTGGTATAAAGCAATGAGAAGGCTGATAGAAGATGCTCAGTTAAGGAAGAGTATAGCAGACAATGCACACCGGGAGGTACAATCGCGTTGGATGCTCGACAGGCAAAAGGCAGAGCAGTGGTCAGGGCTTATTGAGGGGCTGGCGGCATCCGGGAGGATCAGTATCAAAGTGGAGCGGGCACGAAAGAGCGGTTACAGTATGAAGGTCAGTGTGGATGGCAAGACTTGCAGGGCACTTCACAGCCTTTATGATCCTGAAGCAGAGGCGTCTCGAATAGTGGAGAATATCTCCATAGCAGATAACACCATGATGGTCGTCCTTGGTCTCGGCCTTGGTTATCACATCAAACAGCTAATCAGACAGTGCCCGGAGGCAAGAATTGTGGTAGTGGAAGCAAGCAGGGATATATTCGAGACGGCAAAGGAGAAAGGATTCCTGTCAGAGATAGAAGAGAAAGTGGATTTTATTATTGGTTATCCGGCAGATGATACAATAAGCGAGATTACAATGTTGCAAATCCGTTCTGGTATGCCTGCTGTAAAAATTCTGTCACATCCTGCGTCAGTGTCTGTTTTCAGGGAATATTATGAAAAGATCAGTCAGAAACTGGAGAATGCCAGGAGAGTGAGCCTGAAGGACAGACTGAAGTATCCAAAATTCAAAAGTGAGAAGATGAGAGTCTTGGTCCTGGATCTTGGATACTTCTTGAGAAAAGAAATTGTTCATGCTTTTCAATCCCTCGGGCATGAGGTTTACGCGGTAACCCCCTTTCCCAAGGATTCCCCTGGAGTCATCGTAAGGGAGATTATTAATACAGTGCTTGAGAACAAGCCGGATTTTATGTTCACAGTTAACCATCTTGGTTTTGATGAGGAAGGAATACTTGCATCATTTCTGGCGTCTATCGATATGCCTGTTGTCTCGTGGTTTGTGGATTCGCCAGAGCTAATCCTTAAGGCCCCACAACGTAATACTTCATCCAATATGTTCCTTTTTGTGTGGGACAGGCTCCATGCCAGTATGCTCAAGTCTTCTTCCCGGAGTCATGTGCATTATCTTCCTCTCGGGGCAGATACAACCGTATTCAGGCCTGTGGATCTGACGAGTGCTCAGTTGAAGAAATGGAGTGGGCAGATAACATTTGTCGGCAGTTCAATGGTAAATCAGGTTCGACAGGCCCTGTCAAAAATTCCTGAATATTTACATGGCCTGGTAGAAAAAATTGCAGGAATGATATGTAAGGAAAAAATCTCTCTCTCACACGCTGAGAAACTCCTTAATCGTGAAGAGTTGGATCTTATAAAATCACTTGACGAGGATGGGAGAATTGATTTTCATACAGCAATCCTCTGGGAAGCAACCAGGCGGTATCGTTCAGAGTGCATGGAGGCACTCAGAGACTTTCACCCGGTGATATATGGTGATAGTGGCTGGAGAGGCCTTCTTGATTCTGATTTTCAGATCGTGGAAAAAGTTAACTACTATAACGACCTCCCCATGATATACAACGCCTGCAAAATAAACTTCAATGCCACGAGCCTCCAGATGCAGACCGCTGTCAACCAGCGCGTATTCGATGTGCCGGCCTGCAGGGGCTTCCTGATTACGGACTATCAGGAGGCGATAGGGGAACTCTTTGAGCCGGGCAGGGAGGTGATCACCTACAGGGAGGTTGAAGAGATACCGGAACTGGTCAGGTTTTACCTCGGAAACGGGAAGGCACGGGAGGAGATAGCAAGAAGGGCCCATGAAAGGGTGTTGAAAGAGCATACCTATGTTCACAGGGTCCAGCGGATGATAGATATCCTGAAGGAGACTTTCAAGGGCTGATTAAGGATAACGGATTGGAGAAAGGGATAAGGAATGACGTTAAGGATTCTTACCTTTAACTGGCACGAAGGGTATATCTACCTGCTTTCAAAAACAGGGCATCTCTTTGATGTTGTGGAAAGGGAGAAGGCTGGCTACAGCGGATGGATGCGTCAGTTCAGACCGATCACTGAAAATCTCAGGCTTATCAGTTCAGAAGATGCAATAAAAGGGCTTGCTGAAGGAGTATATGACCTTGCGCTCTGTCATAACCCGCGGGATCTGTTTGATCTCTATGGGCGGGATATTCCAAAAATCCTTGTTTTCCATACAAAGCCCACTACATTGTTTGATGCACAGAAAAGGAGAATACTCCGTGAAGAGTATCTCGCTTCAATCAGTTCCCTTCTGGGACCAGATGAGAGGGTCGTGCCGGTCTTTGTCTCTGAGAGGAAACGTCAGATGTGGGGTATGGAGGGAAGGGTTATCATTCCAGGTATAGACATTGATGAATTTTACAGATACACAGGTCAGAAACCGGTAGTCCTGAGGGTTGGACATTTTCTCAGGGAGAGGGATATCGCCCATGGATTCAAAAGCGATCTCGAAGATATACTGAAGGGGATCAGGGTGGAAACAATAGGGATCAATCCCTCAAACAGGGAGGCAAGAATCTCTGCAGGTTTTGAGGATCTGAAACGGCTTTATTCTGAATCGAGGATCTTCTTCTGTACCCTCTATGAGGATTATGATGACGGATACAACCTCTCCATGCTTGAGGCAATGGCAACGGGTATGCCTGTTGTCTCAGTGGCAAACAGTACGTCTCCCATAACGGATGGCGTGAACGGCTTCATATCCAGTCAGCCCGATGATCTCAGGAAAGCGATAGAGATGCTTCTCGTGGATACAGACCTGGCTAAGGCGATAGGAGAGAAGGGAAGGGAGACGGTAAGGGAAAAGTTCCCGATAGGGCGGTTTGTCGAGGCCTGGAATGATCTCTTCCTCCAGGTGGGAAAGAAGAGGGCCAGGAGAAGGCCTGCAGAGCCTGGCCCCCGGAGGGGCTCTCCAAGGATCTACGACTGCTTTATCTTCAACAATGAGCTTGACCTGCTCGAAATGAGACTGAACATACTTGATAAGGTGGTTGACAGGTTTGTCCTTGTGGAAGCCACCAGGACATTCAGTGGAAAGAGAAAGGATTTGATATTCCAGCAAAACAGAGACCGCTTCAGACGTTTCCTTGACAGGATCATCCATGTAGTCGTGGATGATATGCCGGATGGCCCTGACCGGTGGAAGCGGGAGTGGCATCAGAGGGATGCCATAATGCGGGGGCTTGGTGATGCAAGCCCAGACGATATTATTCTTATATCCGATGTCGACGAGATACCCAACCCTGAGAAGATAACTCCATCCATGACTGAGTATCCAAAGAGCCTGAGGCAGGGTTTGTTTTACTATTACCTGAATATGAAGGCTTCACAGGAGTGGGTGGGAACGGTTGTTCTCCGGTACTCCCAGCTTGACACTCCCCAGAAGATGAGAGACAGGAGGGGGAAGCTTCCTTCCATAGGAAACGGGGGGTGGCACTTTTCATTCCTGGGGCCCCCGGAACAGATAGCGGACAAGATATCTTCCTTTGCCCATGCCGAGTTTGATACCCCCTGTTTCAGGGACAGAAAGAGGATAAGTGAGAAGATGGCCGGGGGCGAGGACCTCTTCGGAAGGGATATTAGGTTCCGACTGGTTGAGATAGACGGCAGTTTTCCTGAGTATATCCGGAACAATACCGAGAGGTTCAAATCATACATAAAGAGCGTGAAGCCTGAAGGATCGCTGGAGATAGAAGAGGCCTTTTCAGGAGATACTACCTTCAGCAAGAACCTGAGCGTTCTTAGAAAAGCCAATCCCGGCCTTGCCGATAGACTGCTCAGGACCGAAAGGCTGGGAGATGACACTGTCATGAAGACACCAGATGGAGAGAAAACGGTTAAGGTCAGAGGGGTCAGCCTTCACAGCAGGTACAGGCCCATAGAGGAATCCAGGCAGTGGATGGAGAAGCATCTGCCTGATCTGAAAGACAGGGGGGCGGTGTATGTTTTAGGGTTCGGCTTCGGCTATCACATAGAGCGGCTGATGGAGGCGACGGATGCCGAAATAATTGTGATTGAGCCATCTCTCGGTTTGCTCAAAGAGGCCCTTATACAGAGAGACATGGAAGACCTGTTAGGTAGGGTCAGAATAATGACCGACCTTCAGGCTCCTCCTTACAGGATGGACTTTGCCGTCCTGGAGCACTCCCCCTCTGTCAGGCTTAATCAGGGTTTTTTTGAGGAGGTAAAAAGGAGACTCATTATTGCAAGAAAGGCTGTGAGCGGCATGAGGATCTGCCTCGTAGGTCCGATCTATGGTGGCTCTCTCCCGGTGACGGAGTATTGTGCCTCTGCTCTCCGTAAGCTCGGTCATAGTGTGGAGTACATAGATAACTCAATCTACAAAGATATATTTCTGGGAATAGAGAACATTTCAGAGAAGCCTGTTGTGGTAAATGAACTCAGAAAAAGATTTGTCGATTTTGTCTCTTCAACCATCATGGCAAGGTGCGAGGAGGCCGGGCCTGACCTGCTCATCGCCCTTGCCCAGGCCCCCCTCCAGAGGGAGGCACTGCTTCAGATGAGGTCCATAGGCCTGAGGACGGCCTTCTGGTTTGTGGAGAACTACAGGCACATGACTTACTGGAGGGAGATACACTCTCTTTACGATTATTTCTTCGTGATCCAGAGAGGCGACTTTCTTGAAGAGATAGAACGGGCGGGCTCCTATGCCTGTTACCTCCCCCTTGCCGCCTCGACTGTCCATCACAGAGTGGTTGAACTGACCGACGAGGAGCTGAAAGAGTACGGAAGCCCGGTCTCCTTTGTCGGGGCTGGCTACAGAAACAGGAGGGAATTCTTTCTCGGGCTCCTTGACCTTGATCTTAAGATATGGGGAAACGAGTGGGACCTGAATTCCCCGCTCAGGAGGTGCATACAGAGAGATGGTGCCCGTGTGGGTATTGAGGAGATGGTGAAGATATTCAACGCATCCTCAATAAACCTCAACCTCCATTCCTCATCTGTTCATGACGGGCCGGAACCGGGTGGGGACTTCGTAAACCCCAGGACATTCGAGATCCCGGCCTGCGGCGGCTTCCAGCTGGTTGACGAGAGGCTGCTCCTCCCTGAGCTTTTCAGGATGGGCGAGGAGATGATCTGCTTCAAGGACATGGATGATCTCCGGAAAAAGATACGGTACTACCTTGACCACCCCGATGAGAGAAAGGATATTGCAAGGGCTGCGATGGAGAGGGTGCTCAGGGAGCATACCTATGAAGAGAGGATGAAGGAGATGATTGAGTTTATTCTCCATCGCGGTTTCGACTCACCGAACTGGACAACAGGAAAGATTGACCTTGATGACCTGATCGAGAGCGCAAGGGACCTGCCTGAATTGAAGGGGTTCCTCGATGGTATCAGGGGTTCAGGTGAGATGGAGAGGACCTTGATAGGAATTGAAGACCTTGCCTCGGGAATAAAGATCGGGGAGAGGGAACTCTCCGAGACCGAGAAGTTGATACTTCTTATGAACCAGATGAAGAACCAGTATCTCCTGAAGGAATGAGAGGCATGAAAAATTTTCTGATAGTCAATCTTACAAGGATGGGAGACCTGATACAGACCACCCCGGTTCTCAGGGGTATCAAGGAGATCTATCCGGAAGCAGTAACGACCCTTATGGTGAACAGTGATTTTGAAGGGATCATCCCCTTCCTTCCCGGCGTTGACCGTGTCTTCCCGGTAAACATAAGGGACATTGTCTTTCAGGTGGATGGCGGTGAAATCGTCGAGGCCTACCGGTCTCTGAAGGCATTGCTGGATACCGTGAATGAGACGGTTTATGATCGTGTGATAAACTTTACTCACTCCCTGGACAGTGCCGTGATGACTTCCATGATAAGGGCCCGGGAGACAAGAGGGGTATCCATCGATGAGAAGGGCTACAGCATCAAGCCTGACCCCTGGATAAGGTATTTCTTCAATGTAATCCCCTCAAGGACGGTCAACCCCTTTCATCTCTGTGATATGCATCTCAAGGTGGCTGGAGTGGATGCCTCCGGGAAGGGGCTTTCCCTCCAGGTTGAAAGGGACGAACTGGACCGGATGAGGGAGCGCCTTTTCAGAGCAGGAGTAAGGGAAGGTGACCGCCTTGTAGGACTCCAGTTGGGGGCAAGCGCAGAAGACAAACGCTGGCCTGTGGAGAGTTTCGGGCTTCTTGGAAGGATGCTTAAAGAAAGAAACGGGGTGAAGGTGGTCATTACAGGGGCTTCATCAGAAAGGAAGTTCGGCAAGGAATTCCAGCAGTGCTTTGGAAAGGACTGTATCAACATGATAGGGAGTACCAGCCTGGCTGAGCTTGTATCCCTGATCCACCTGCTGGATCTCTATATCAGCAACGATACAGGTCCCCTCCATATAGCCACTGCAGTCGGGACCACTACCATCAACATCTCCCTTGCCTCTGTCTACTTCCGTGAGACAGGGCCGTACAGCGAGGGAGATTATGTCATAAAGGCGGATATCTCCTGCAGTCCCTGCGGCTTCCAGTCCGACTGCAGGAAAAACCTCTGCAAGGAATTGATAAAGCCGGAACTGCTCTGGAGGATTGCGGATGCAGTCCTGCGCGGTGAGGAATTTGCTGCCGAACCAGAGGAGGAATGGAGGGATGTCCAGGTTTACCGTTCGTTCTTTGACAGGGACGGGATGGTGCATTACAGGCCCCTCGTAAGAAAGAAACTCAGCAGGGAAGCACTCTTTACTCATCTGTACAGGATGACCTGGAGGGCCGTGCTTGACGGCCTGGAGATGCCGGAATGGGAGAGGACGGGACCCGGGCTTCTTGAGAGGCTCGATTGCTGGTATGAATCTGATAACCAGACCCTGCTGGGAGAATCGGAGGAAGACAGGCTTGCGCTCAGAGAGATCAGAGACCTTGCTACGGCAGCACTCAGGATTGTAGATGTGATAGGCCGAGAGGGAGGCAAGGAGACCCCCGATCCTTACCTCCTGCGTGAACTCTGGGAGAATATCAAATACATGAACGGAGAGATTGAACTCCGGTGCATGAGCAGGCCGATGCTCAGATCCTTACTGCTGATTTTTCGTTACGGCATGGAGAGTCTTGCTGGTGAACGGATTGATGACCTGGCTGGTGAGGCAAGGGAGCAGTATTCCGATCTTAAACGGCATGCTGAATCACTTCTGGGATTCTTTGACTGGCTCGAGAGGTGCACTTCCGGAGAGGCTGTTACAGCCTGCGGGGGAGAAGGAGAAAGGATTGTCAAAGAAAATCACATCAGTTTCTAAAGTTTTTCCTCCAAAAGTCGATAAGTCTATCAAGAGGACAGCAGGTTCTCATGAAGCGGGTCTCTTTGGAGGTCGCTTCTACAACTATTAACGGAGGTGCCTATCATGCTGGGAGTGTTGAATGAAAAGGAGGAAGAGCTGATCTTCACGCTCCTTGAAAGCCTGGAAGACATGCCGGGTATCGTTGAGGAACTGGATGGTGAACTTCAAAGGGCGGCAAGGACGCTGAGGATGGACTACAGTACAGATACATTCGCAGTCCTTTCTGCAGTCCTGGAGGGGCTCAAGAACCTGATCAACTATGTGGAAGAGGTGAAATACGGGGTGGAACACCTCGCAGAACGGGGGCTTGAGGTGGACGATACCTCCCTTGATTGCTGGGAAGAGTACGGGCAGGTTTTTGAAGAGATGCTTTCGTCCTTCGAGATGCAGGACTGGGTCGGCGTGGCAGACCTTATAGAGTACGAGTTGCATCCCCTTCTTGAGGAAGGACGGGAAAAGTTCATAGAACTCAGAGAGACCCTGAGGGGTATCAATCCGCATTGACCGCTGACTGTCATGGAAGGAGAAATGAATGAAAAAGGGGAATTATCATAACGGGCTGATGAGTGTCAGGATGGATGAGCCCCGGACAGAGATCCAGCCACTCGACCTTGTTGTGATGCTGTACGACGGTATGGTTTCCTTTCTGATGAAGGCGATGTCGGCAATAAGAAACGGAAATATATCAGAGAAATCCCTATATCTCTCAAGGGTGCTTTCGATAGTGGAGGAGCTGTATAGCAGCCTGGATCTTGAGGCCGGGGGTGAAGTTTCGGAACGGCTCGGGCAGCTGTATATGTACCTGATGAAGGAGGTCTCAGTGGTAAACCTGACATCTGATCTTGAGCGGCTTCAGAAGGCCCTTGAGATAATCCTGACACTGAGGGAGGCATGGAAGGAGGTAGGATTATCGTCTGGAGAACATATCATGAAGGGAGGGCCGGTTCTTCAGCCGGACTGACCAGAGCAGTAGACCTAAAGTTTTCCGTCAAATGTCCGATAAGTAGATCAGGTAGGGAAGCCTTCGTCCCCGGGAACGGACAGCAGTTCCTTATTGAGGTGGCCCCGGGGCATAACGGACTGAAAGGAGTCAGCCATGACGGTCATTCCCTCACAGATCAGTGCGATGCTGAAGGTCTACGCCAAGGTCTCCAGAGCCCAGGACAGCCTCCTTGAAAGAACCAGCAGTGAAATCGGCGAGGTGGAAGACGTAGTGGATATCTCCACCGAGGCCAAGAGAAGACAGATCACCGAGCAGACAAGGATGGAGGTAATAAAACGGGTAAAGGAGACCGTGAATAATGGAAAGGAGTAAATTCAGGATCCTCGTCATTGATGACGATGAGATCGCAAGGGATGTGGTTGTCAGCCTTCTTGCGAAAGAGGGCTTTTCTGTCGATTCTGCAAGGGATGGGCTTGAGGGGATAGCTGCCGTCAAGAGGTCCGAGTATCATCTGGTGATTACGGATCTGAAGATGCCAGGCGTTGACGGAATAGAGGTGCTGAAGTCTGTCAGGAACCTGAGTCCATCATCATCTGTGGTCATTCTCACCGCCTATGGCACGCTTGACAATGCCCTTGAGGCGATGAGGCTGGGTGCTTATGACTATATAACAAAACCCTTCAAACTTCAGGAACTCCTGATTGTGGTCGGTAACGCAATGAATCGTACGATCCTTAAAGAGGAGAACGAAGAACTCCGGAGAATACTCCGGGAGACCTACAGGGACCTTGAAATGATCAAGTCCATCAGGGAGTCCGGAGTTGAAGAGGTGATGCTGAGCACCCTGGGCAGGCTTGAGAGACTCCGGGAGATCGGTGTTATTGAGAATCCGGAAGCGGAGATCCTTAAGGACAATCTTTTGCAGGGAAGGGAAGATGCAGCGCGTACTGGTCGTGGATGATGAGGAAGTTGTGCGGGACGTTCTCACGGAGATGGTGAAGACGGCCGGGGACTTTGAAGCAGCCTCTGCCGTTGACGGCGATGACGGACTCCGGAAAGTCCGGGAGGAAGGCTATGACATAATATTCACGGACCTCAAGATGCCGGGGCTGAACGGGCTGCAGTTGATGGAACAGATCCATGAGATTGATCCGACCATCCCGGTAGTGGTGGTTACCGCCCACTCTCATATTGACACCGCGCTCTCTGCAATGAGGGAGGGGGCCTCTGACTTCATCACAAAACCCTTCAACCTGAAGGATATCCGGTATGTCCTTGACAGGGTAAGCAGGGAGCGTGAAATCCTGAAGACCATACCGGAAGACGGTGATAAAAGCCGTGTGGTGAAGACTCTCAATTCAGCACTATTCAGGAAACTGGATGAGATAAACAGCCTTCTCACCCTGAACCTGGAGATTGATGAGATGCCCGATACAGAGACCCTTATGGAGAGACTGCCTACAATGATGGAACGGCTCATGAGGGCAAGACGGGTCCTGGTGCTCATGATCAGGGAGGACGGCTATCTTGTCTCAAGGAGCAATGGGGCCGCCGATGGAAGGATGGTGCTCCCCTTCTCAGGATCGGTCTTCGAGTCTCTCAGGTCAGACAGGGACTATCTGATCCTTGATGTGGATGAGCCCAGTCCCCTTGACGGGAAGCCGCTCAAGGCACAGATGCTTATCCTTCCCGTGATGGTTGGAGGGACTGAGGTACTCGGCTATCTGGTGATCACCGACAAGGTGGAGAGTTATCACTTTTCCGAAGAAGAGGTGAAACTTGCGAGGACACTCCTCCGGAAGGTCTCCATGAGGCTTGAAAACAATGCCCTCTATGAGGTCACCTACAACAACCTCATAAATACCCTGAAGAGCCTTGTCCTTACCATCGAGGCCAGGGATGCCTATACCAAGAAACATTCCGAGCGGGTTACCAGGATAGCCCTCCAGATTGCAGATGAGATGAACTGCACTCAGGAGGAGAAGGACGCCATAAGGTTCGGTGGATACCTCCATGACATAGGCAAAATAGGCGTGAAGGATATGATTCTTCTCAAGCCCGCCCGGCTTACAGACTCGGAATTCGAGGAAATAAAAAAGCATCCTGTCATAGGCTACAATATCGTCTCTCCCCTGGGTTCTTTCCCCCTTGAAAAACTCCTTATAAGGCATCATCATGAGAGATTTGACGGCAGTGGATACCCCGACGGGATCGCAGGTGAGGAAATCCCTCTCATTGCGAGGATTCTTGCTGTAGCGGATACCTACGATTCCATGACTTCCACAAGGCCGTACAGGAAGGGGCTGAGTCACGACGTGGCGATAGAGGAGATAAAGAGGTGTGCCGGTTCCCAGTTTGACCCTGAGGTGGCCGGGGCCTTTCTCCAGACACCAGCAGGAAAAGGAGAGAAGGAAGATGAACATTGATCCAGGCTCGGACATCCGGATAAGAACGGAAGACGGTTCGCTCTCACTTCACGGAAAGGTCGCTGAGGTGATGGGAGAAAAGTGTCTTCTGAAGCTTGATGAGGCAGTGCGAGGTCTTGAAGGCCGGGTGCTTATGATTGTTCATGATTCCGGATCACAGTCGGTCAAGGTGGAACGGGTAGATGACGATGGTACGATTCTTGTGGTTCCATCAGAGGAGGAGCGGAGGGCCTTCTTCAGGGTGGATGATGTAATACCCGTAAAGATAAGGAGGGCAGGAACCTCTCCAAAGGGCTCTTCCAGGTTTATATCTCCACCGCTGACGATAGAAGGTCTGGATCTCCCGGATGAGGAAGCCCAGGAAAACCCCCTTGTCGGGCTTCTGAAGGAGATCAATACAAAGCTTGATTTTCTCATAAACACCCTGATGATGAAGGATGAAGGACTGAACTGCGAGGAGCGGGTTCCTGTGAATATATCGGCGACAGGCATGAGGTTCGACTTTAATGAAGAGGTCAAAGTCGGAGATATAATGGAGCTGAAGATGGTCCTTCCCACCTATCCGCCTGTGGCGATACTCACTTACGGTGAGGTGGTGAGAGTGAAAGAAACCAGACGCGATGGTGAACTGATTTATGAGACGGCGGTGAAGTTCAGGGAGATGACCGAGGAAGTGAGAGAGGAGATCATCCAGTACACGCTGAAACGTCAGAGGGAAGTCATCAAGAAGAGATGGGAAGAGATATGATATATGGATGGTGCAAGCCTTATAGGGCTGTTCCTTGGCATAGCAGCCGTTTTGCTTGGGACGATACTCGAGGGTGGGAATCTCGGTTTCATATTTCAGCCTGCAGCCGCTGCAATCGTCTTCGGGGGGACCTTCGGTGCTACACTGCTTAGCTACTCCTTCAGGGATATCAGAAGGGCCCTTTCGGGCCTGAAAGATGTCTTTGTCACCTCCCTTGAGACTGATCTGAATGAATACATCCACAGGATCATAACCTTCGCCTCTGTAACACGAAGAAAGGGGCTTGTAGCACTTGAGGGGGAGATCAGCGGTATCAGGGATCCTTTCTTCCGGAAGGCAATGACCCTCGCCCTTGACGGTCTGAGCCGGACTGCACTCCGCGAAACGATGGAAGAGGAGATGGCCACTCATGAGGACTCAAGGAGACGCCAGGCAGGGGTGTATGAGACGGCAGGGGGCTATGCCCCCACAATAGGGATCATAGGAGCGGTGATCGGGCTGATCCATGTGATGCAGAACCTCGGAGAACCAGGGAGGCTCGGGGAGGGAATAGCCGTTGCCTTTGTTGCAACGGTCTATGGTGTTGGTCTGGCCAACCTTGTGCTCCTGCCCATCTCAAAGAAGATAAGGACGAGGCTCGAGAGGGAGTTACATTTGATGAGGCTTGTTACTGAAGGAGTTTCAGGTATCCAGTCGGGGGTTCATCCGGAATTCCTCCGGGAGAGGCTTTCTTCTTTTCTTGAAACTCCATTGAAGGGTGGAAAATGAGAAGAAGGAGAAGAAGCAGACTGGAGGCAGAGAAGACAGACCGGTGGGTGGTCTCCTATGCAGATTTCATCACTCTCCTCTTCGCCTTCTTCGCCACACTCTATGCCCTGAGTGCAGTGGATACAGAAAAACTCCGGACCTTTGCAGCCTCACTGAAGGACGCCCTCAACCAGGAAGTCCTGGAGGCAACGGCTCTCCAGGAGCAGAGGGTTGTCCCCATACCGGAGGTTATGGGTGAGGTGGAGGCGGAGATAAGGGGGATACTGAAGGGAAGGAATGACGTTGAGGTCAGGAAAGACGAAAGGGGTGTGATTGTGACTCTCGGTGAGAGCTTTCTTTTCAGACCGGGCAAGGCTGAACTCAGGGAGTCGTCGCTGAAAGCCCTTGGTGAACTGGCGATCTTTCTGAAGGGGCTCGGAAACAGGATAATGATTGAGGGCCATACTGACAGCATCCCCCACAGGAGGGGAGAACGGTCCAACTGGATGCTCTCGGTGCAGAGGGCTTACGCAGTGCTCCAGGTCTTTGTGGAGAGGTTCGGGATCCCGCCGGAGAGGATCATTCTTGCGGGCTATGGTCCTTACAAGCCGGTCAGGGAGAACAGCACACCCGAAGGCAGGGCGAAAAACCGGCGGGTGGATATCGTGATACTGAAGGATGGATGGTAGATGAGGCCTCCCGGGGGCGGGAAAGCGTGAATGCGGACCTTTGGGGATGCGGGAAAGGACCAATAACCAACACACCAATATACCAATGACCTGACTCAGATTGACTTTTGCAGTCTTGCGAACTTAAGATAGGGAAATCCATGGGAAAGATCCTTGTCATAGATGACAGTGTCCAGCAGCATGAGCTCGTAAAGAGGGCATTCAAACGGTACGACCCGGCCCTCGACGTGGTGACCGTCTCCTCAGTGAATGAGGGATTCGAGATTATCGAGCATGAGGACGTGGATATAATCTTTGTTGATTATGTCCTTGAGGAGATGAACGGGGTCCAGTTCCTCCGGGAGCTGAAAAGGAATGCCATAGACATCCCAGCTGTCCTGATAACCGCCAGGGGGGATGAGAGGACGGCTGTAGAGGCGATAAAGGCAGGGGCATACGAGTATGTTATGAAGGATATAGGGTACTTCAATGCCCTGCCCCATGTATACAGGAAGGCGATGGATGAGTATGCATCCCGCCGTGCCCTGTCTGCTGCTCACAAGAGGATTCTGGAGTTTAACGAACGGCTCCTCAGGATAAATACCCTGCTCAAGGATATCAACCAGGAACTGGATACCACAGACACGATCAGGAGGGCGCTGAGAGGGGGTATCGATCTTATGGGGGGGGACGGCGGGTTCATCTGTCTCTGGAGCGGCGAGAGACTTGTAATCCTTGAGACTGAAAACATCCAGGTTGAATTCCGTGAATGTCAGGAGTTTCCCGGGATTGCCGGGATGGAGATACTCGATGACCTCGGGAAGTACCCTCCCCTGAAGAAAGAACTGGGCAGGTACAACCCTTCCATTACGATTCTTGCCCCCATTGATCTTCTGGGCGGGATCAGGGGAATGTTCGGAACAATATTCCTTTCAGATGTTTCCCTGGATGAAGAACTCCTCAAGTCCTTTGAGGTCTTCATCGACGCCCTTTCCTCAGCTATTGGAAACAGCATCCTCTTCGAGCAGGTTTCAAAGAGTCAGACCCTCTGGCAGGCCACCTTTGATGCGATCTCTGACATCCTCTTCGTGGTGGATGAACATAATATCGTACAGAAATGCAACAAGGCCTTTGCCCTTGACTGCGGCCTCCACCCCCGGGATATCGTGGGGGCTGAACTGACGAAGGTCTGTGGAGGCAGCGAGGTGATGAGGATGTACCTGGAGAGGGGACTGAATGAGAGGAAGGAGGCCTATTCCGAAGAGCTCACGTTCAGGGACAGGCGATATATAGTAAGCGGATTCCCCGTGGTCTTTCCTGAAGGGGGTTCCGCCATGGTGAATGTGCTTAAGGATATAACTGAACAGAGCAGGTTGAAGGAGCAACTCTTCCATGCCGACAAGCTTGCCTCCCTCGGCCTCCTTGTCTCCGGTGTGGCCCATGAGATAAACAACCCTCTCACCGGGATAGTGGGCTATACGGAGCTTCTTCAGATGAAGGTGAAGGACGAGGCCGTCCTGGAGGAACTCAACAAGATAGCCAGGGCTGCCGAGCGATGCAAGAGCATTGTGGAAAACCTCCTTACCTTTTCCAGACAGAAGGCCCCGGAGAAGACCTATGCCCAGATAAATGACATAATCGACGGAGCGATCGAGTTGAGGGTCTACTGGCTCCGGTCAAGTAACATAGATGTCATCAGGGACTATTCTGATATCCCCTATGCCTACCTGGACCCGCAGCAGATCCAGCAGGTGATTATGAATATCCTGATCAACGCCGAGCATGCCCTTGAAGAGGTGGATCAACAGAGAAAGATTATTACCTTCAAGACGCTGTATAAAGCTGAGGAGGGTAAGATCCAGGTCTTCATCTCTGATAACGGCCCTGGCATCCCCAAGGAGATACTTCCAAGGATTTTCGATCCCTTTTTCACAACCAAGCCGGTAGGCAAGGGCTCGGGCCTCGGTCTCTCCATCTCCCATGGCATCCTCCGTGAAAACGGCGCTACCATTGATGTAGAGAGCAGGCCCGGAGAAGGGACCATTTTCAGGATAGAATTCCCTGTGGGAAGGAAGACTGAACCAGAGCAGGAAGAAACGCTCTGACGTCAGGTGAGATGCCTTTCGGGAGATCCGGCACAGCAATTCTTCCACTTCACGGCGGGAAGGCCCCTGCCTGGCTTTTCCAGCGGATGAAGGCCCTCGCAAGGGAGGTCTCACTTGCGATAATCGCCGAGTTCGGGACCTCCGGGTTTCTTGAGAGGATTTCCGATCCCTTCTGGTTCCAGTGCCTTGGTTCCACCCTCGGGTTTGACTGGCACTCAAGCGGGCTTACCACCACCCTGACCGGTGCGATCAAGGAGGGGCTCAAGGGGCTTGAGGAGGAGACCGGGCTTTATCTGGCTGGAGGTAAAGGGGGGAGGGCAAGGAAGACACCTTCGGAGATAAGGGCTGCCGGGGAGAAGACGGGGATTGATCCCAGTGCCCTGATATACGCAAGCCGTCTCTCTGCCAGGGTGGACAACAATGCCCTTCAGGACGGGTTCCGTCTTTATCATCATTCCTTCTTCTTTGACAGGCAAGGCAACTGGGCGGTTATACAGCAGGGGATGAACGAGACCAGCAGGCTTGCACGGCGGTATCACTGGCTCGGTACTGAGGTGAAGGACTTTGTGGTGGAGCCCCACAGGGCGATCTGCTCGGAACTCAGGGGTTCGGTACTGAACCTCGTGAAGGAGGAGAGTGCCGGAGCAAGGGCCCTCCTTGCCGAACTCGCCGGCAGGGCTCCTGAGAAGAATATAAGGGACCTTAACAGCCTCCTGGGCGGTGAAGGTCTCTTCCCGGAACTCCTGATGCCCAGGAGACACAGGATAGAGGGGGTTGATATAGACCCCTCAAGGATTCACCGGATCCTCATCAGAACCTATGAAAACCCTCCCGGGAACTTTGAAGCCCTCATCGGTATGGAAGGGGTGGGGCCTGCCACCATTCGTGCCCTCAGCATGATAGCAGAGCTGATCTACGGAGAGAAACCATCATTCAGAGACCCCGCCCGGTTCAGTTTTGCCGTGGGCGGGAAGGACGGGATTCCCTATCCCGTAAACAGGAAGGTCTATGACCGGACGATCGAGATAATGAAGAGAGCTCTGGAGAGGGCCAGGGTCGGGCAGAGGGAGAAACTCGAGGCGGTCAGGCGGCTGATGAGGTATTCCCTGCCCGGTTCCGGCATTTGACTGGCTATCCCCACCCCTGTCTTGAGTTTTTTCTGTATCGGGATCCGGATCTCAGGCTCATGATTGATTTAGGCTGCTTTGAAGGGCTAAAATACCCCTGAATGATTATCACCCCAGGAGAGGTCCTCTGAATGAAAAAACCCTGGTCAGGCAGATTCACTGAAAAGACGGACGATCTGGTGGAGAAGTTCACCGAGTCGGTATCCTTCGACTGGCGGCTCTGGCCCTACGACATTAAGGGGAGCATCGCCCATGTAAGGATGCTTGCCCGGACAGGACTGATAAGC
>WFTX01000153.1 GCA_015485235.1 Nitrospirota bacterium
AGGGTTCGAATCCCTCCCTCTCCGCCATCATTAAAGACAGGCTGAGGTTGAGGCTGAGTACCAAATATACTAATAACCAATATACCAGTAACAGTTTTGTATTGAGATTGCTTTGAATCTGTCCCTTCCATGCAGCCGGGTAGCAGCCCTGCGCACGGTGAGGGTGTGAACCCCGCCAGGTCCGGAAGGAAGCAACGGTAAGCATTCCGAGCCGGTGCCGCAGTCAGTTGTTACCTGGCTGCATAGAGGTGACAGGTAGAGAGTGAGTTATATCGTCCTTGCAAGAAAGTGGCGGCCCCAGTCCTTTGACGAACTCATCGGCCAGGAGACGGTGAGGACGATTCTCAGGAACGCCGTCAAACAGGGCCGGATCGGCCATGCCTATCTCTTTTCAGGCCCACGGGGTGTGGGAAAGACCTCCACGGCCCGGATACTTGCCAAGAGCCTGAACTGTGCAGAGGGGCCCACCCCCCAGCCATGCAACAACTGCCAGTCCTGCCAGAGCATTACCGAGGGCTATGCCGTTGATGTGATGGAGATAGACGGGGCATCCAACAACAGTGTAGAGGACATCCGGGACCTGAGGGAACGGGTGAAATACGCCCCCTCCCTCGGCCGGTATAAGGTCTATATCATTGATGAAGCCCACATGCTCAGCGCTTCGGCCTTCAATGCGCTCCTTAAGACCCTTGAGGAGCCACCGCCCCATGTGGTCTTTGTGCTTGCCACCACCGCCCCCCAGAAGATCCCCGTCACCGTGCTCTCCCGCTGCCAGCACCTCCCCTTCAGGCGGGTAAGCAGCCGGGAGATAAAGGAGCATCTTTCCAGAATCACGGAAAAGGAGGGGATAGCCATATCAGGGGCAGCCCTGGATATGCTGGTCAGGGCGGCTGACGGGAGCATGCGGGATGCCCTTACACTCCTGGACCAGGTCTCTGCCTTTACTGAAGAGATTAACGAGGATAGCGTGAGGGACCTCCTGGGTCTTTCGGACATGGAGATGGTTGTGGCTGTTACGGATGCAGTGCTCAGGGGAAAACGGAAGGAGCTACTGGAACTGATAGACCAGGCCTATGAGAAGGGGATGGACCCCAGGACATTCTACAGGGACATGCTCCAGTTCGTGAGGGCCTTTCTTATCGCCTTTCTGACAGATGGAGCGAACCTGGAGGAACTGCCTGAACTGGAAGGAAGTTATATCCGTGACAACCTCAAAACAGTAACGGAAGAATCCCTCTCGCTCCTCCTGTCTGAACTTGCAAGGAAGGAAGGAGAGGTAAGAACAGGCTTTTCCCCGAGGGTGGCCCTCGAGATGATACTCCTCAGGGCCTCATACCTCAGGACCCTGAGGCCGGTGGGGGAGATAATAAAAAGGCTCCAGCAGTTCGACTCCGCCCTCCCGGAGGCATCAGCACCATCGCCGCTTCCGGCAAAAGAAACTGCTCCGGCTGAGGATACTGAAACTGAAGGGGAAGACAATGCACCTCCGGAGCCTTCCCACTCTCCTGAAGCAGGGGAGACAACTCCCTCAACCTCCGAAGAAGGGGATGTTGAGTCAGCCTGGGAAGATCTGGTCAGGCGCATAGAGGAGGAAGACACCATTCTTGCATCAAAGCTCCGGGTGGCAGTGCCGGAGATAGAGGACAACAGCCTGAACCTCGTCCTGAACGGTGGGCACGCCCTTCATTCCGATTCCATCCGGCAGAACATCTCCCGTCTTCACCGGGCTATCAAGGAGAAGGACCATCCCCTCTTCAGAGGGATTCAGAAGATAGAGGTGGTTAAAAAAAAATCCCAGACCCAGAGAAAAGGGTTGACAAGGCAGAAAATAACCCCCGCTGAGGAGAAGATAATCAAGACCCTGGGGGGGAGAATAATCGAGAGGAGGAAGATCAATGTCCAAGAAGATGTTAGGTGACCTGATGAGACAGGCCCAGAAGATCCAGGAAGAGATCGGGAGGGTCCAGGAAGAGGCAAAGGCCAAGACCGTGGAGGCATCAGCCGGAGGCGGGATGGTCACGGCTGTTGCAAACGGCGGGGGTGAGATAGTCTCAGTCAAGATTGACAAAGAGGTTATCAACCCTGACGATGCTGAGATGCTCCAGGACCTCATCGTGGCAGCATGCAACGAGGCCCTGAGAAGGGCCCAGGAGATGGTCCAGGCCGAGATGGCTAAGGTGACAGGAGGGCTTCAGATCCCAGGCATGGGTAACATTGGAGATCTGTTAGGCAGGTGAAGGGACTCATAGAGAATCTCATAGAGGCGCTCACCCTCCTTCCGGGGATAGGACGGAAGACCGCCCAGAGGCTTGCCTATTTCATCCTCGCCATGCCCCATAAGGAGGCGGCTTCCATAGCCAGGGCGATCACGGACCTGAAGGAAAAGGCCCGGTTCTGCAGGAGGTGTTTCAATATCACCGAGGAGGAGCTCTGCTCCATCTGCAGGAGTCCGGACCGGGACCAGCGTTCCATCTGCGTGGTGGAGGAGCCGAGCAACATAATGGTGATCGAACGGTCAGGCTCCTTCAGAGGGACCTACCATGTCCTGCTCGGAGCCCTCTCCCCCATAGACGGAGTCACTCCGGAAAGGCTCAAGATAAGGGAGCTGGAGGCCCGCATCAGGGCAGGAGGAGTAGAGGAAGTGATCATCGCCACAAACCCCAACACACGGGGCGAGATGACCGCCCAGTACATAAAGGAGATTCTTGCCCCCTATAATGTGACCGTGACAAGGATCGCCTACGGCCTCCCGATGGGAGGCGACATAGAGTATGCCGATGAGGTCACGCTCTCAAAGGCCCTTGAGGGGAGAAGAACGCTATAACCCGCCTGAGATCCCCTGCCGTTTCACCATGTGGAAGTGTGCCCACAAGAGGAGGCTCATTATCAGGGGAAACCAGAGGACGTGAAGGCTGTAGAACCGTACAAGGGTGGTCCCGTCCACATCAGGCCCTCCCCTCAGAAGATAAAGAAGCGTCTTGCCGATGACCGGGACTGTCCCGGCCATTGAGGTCCCCACCACGGTTGCCCAGTAGGCCTTCTGATCCCAGGGAAGGAGATATCCCGTAAACCCTGATCCGAAGGCGACCACCAGGGTGCCCACCCCGGCCAGCCAGTTCAGTTCCCTTGGCGGCCTGTATGCACCATGGACCACTACCCTGACGGTATGAAGGAGTATGAAGATTATCAGGAGATGGGCGGACCATCGGTGAAGGCTTCTTATGAACCGGCCGAACCTGACCTCCCTTGTGATCCTCAGGATGCTCTGAAAGGCCTCATCCCCGGACGGAACATAGTAGAAGGAGAGCAGGAGCCCGCTCAGAAGGAGGGTCAGAAAGAGGGTGAAGGCCACACCCCCGAGACAGTACCAGTAACTCACCTTCCCGGGAAGACTCCTCTGGAGAAACCCTCCGTGGGGCTTCTTCACCCTGAACCGGGCATCGATCCAGTCGAATATCCTCCCCATCTTAGACCTTCACCCCTATCAGCACCTTCCCCTTCTCCACCCGGAGCGGGAGCCTTGAAAGCGGTCTCGGCGGTGGCCCCCCCACCACACGTCCCTCGATATCGTATTTCCCGCCATGACAGGGACAGAGGAACTGCCCCTTCCCCCTGTGCCAGTTGACCATGCATCCAAGGTGGGTACAGACAGGTGAAAGGGCAAAAAGCTCCCCCCTGTGTCTGACGATGAAGGC
>WFTX01000154.1 GCA_015485235.1 Nitrospirota bacterium
AAGGTAATCATGCTCCTGAAGCAGTCAACACACATACCGCCCCAGAGCTGCCTCCTCTGACATGCACGGCAGAAAAGCTTTCCGCACTTGGGACACCTGGAGGCATCCTCACTTTGATCTCTCCTCGTTAAAAGAACCATTGAAACGATAAGAAGAAGGCCGATAAACAGTCCATATCTTGTTAAAAACCTTCCTTTCATTCTGCCACTGACTTCCCGCGCAAAGGCGTTCAGTTCGGCTGTGGAGAGGTACTCGGGCATGAAGTGCAGGGGGTCTCTGTCGCCCCAGAGCTTCCTGAACCTGGTGACCCGCTCAAAATCGAGCCCAACGGCCTTTACAAAGAGGTCATCACCCCTGGTGAAATCAAGCCTTTCCCTTGAGATTATGCTCAGGTTGTAATATGCCGAAGCAAGATGGCTTTTCTTGAGAGCCTTATTGAATAGGCTTTCTGCTTTCATAGACATCCCCAGGGAGTAATAACATATCCCGAGGTTTATAAGCACCCTGGGGTCTTCCTTTTTCTCAAGAAGTCCCCGGTAAAGATCAACCGCCCTATCACACGCTCCCCTCTTTTGATGAAGTAGCGCCAGGGAAAAGACAGGTACAAACCCCTTTGCATTCTCCAGCATCAATGTCTTCCCACCCAGAGCCCTTCCCTCATTGACGGCAACTACATCCCTCACAAGAGGATTGGAAGAAATCGAGATCTTTCCCAGTGTCCTGTTTCCTGCAAAGATCGTAATCAGGACAAGAAAGGCCATAAGGGGAAGAGCAATGAGGATCTTCCCCTTCTCATGAAAGAGTGCCAGGAATGCAAGGGCAAGGAGGAAATAGCCAGCCCCGAAGAAGGCCGGGATGAGAACAACAAGATAGACCGCCCTTTTCCGGTTCTCCTCTATCTCGTGGCTGAACAGCGGCAAGTCCGTCCAGAGTTTGAGCGCCCCTGTAATCAGAATCACGAGAAATCCCGAAAGGGCCAGGGCCAGATAGACCGCCCCACTCAGATTATTCAGCCACCAGAAGCTACGGGCATAGCGTTTTATTCCCTTATATACATACTGAAGAGAGGTAAGCAGTCTGGAAGGACTGAAGCTCAGATTCCGCTTTCCCAGCAAGAAGTATATACCGGGATCGTCAGGATAAACCTCAATCGCCTCTTTGAGAAGCTTCTCTCCTTCAGGGCCGTCTATCACGGCTGCACTCTGGGCCATGCCGAGTGAGAGCGTATGGGGATAGGGAAGGGTTTCTGTATTGATCTCGAGGGAGTAACTTGCGGAAGCACTTATCAGGAACAATAAGCAGGCGGCAAGAAGAAGCCTTGGAAATCTCACCCTCTTACCAGTTCGTATCATTATATCACAAACCCCTCTTTTGTCCAATCCTTGGTTCTGTACCATTAAGGAGTCTCTGGATATTCCCCCTGTGTCTCCAGAATATAAGCACTGCAAGGAGAAGCCCGAGGAGGAAGCCCACACCTCTTCCCCTGAATATTATCATATCAAGAGGCAAAAGACCAAACGCAATCAGTGCACTCAGGGAGGAGTACCGGAATATGAAAGCAGATAAAAGCCAGAGAAACAGTGTCAGGCCACCAATCAGGGGGTCAAAGGCAAGGATTACTCCCAGGGATGTGGCAACCCCCTTGCCTCCCCTGAACCCAAGAAAAACAGGATAATTATGCCCCAGAACAGAGAAGAGTCCTCCCAGCGCGGCCACCTTTGAATTTCCTGACGTCGAGAGGATAAGCAGCACAGGAAATACTCCCTTCAGCATATCCCCTGCAAGGGTCAGAGCTGCTTCCTTCTTTCCGACCGCCCTCAGAACGTTCGTAGCGCCGATATTTCCGCTCCCTACACTTCTCAGGTCTACTCCCCTCAGCTTGGCGAGAATCAGACCAAAGGGGATGGAGCCGGCAATATAGGCCACTACAAGGAGCAGCATCTCCTCAGTGCTCATGAAACCTCCTTCCAGAAGGAGATGGTGTACTGAACGCCCGAATAGAGGGCAAGAATGAGGGATATCCAGATGAATATCGTCCCGGGAACATGGAGATCAAGTCCAAAGACTGCATCCCTGAGAAGCAGGCAGATAACGGCTGTTATCTGGGCGGCTGTCTTGAGTTTTCCTCCCCGTTCGGCAGGTATTACTATCCTTTTCGTAAGGGCCACAACGCGGAGTCCTGTTACAAGAAATTCCCGGATGATTATCACCACTGCCACGAAAGCGGAAAGAAGCCCCATTTCTACAAGCAGGACCAGCGCCGTAATCACCAGAAACTTGTCAGCAATCGGATCCAGGATGATCCCGAATTTTGTTACCTGTCCTGTCCTTCTTGCGATATAACCGTCAAGGAAATCAGTAAGGGATGCAACGGAGAATATCAGCACCCCGATTACCGGATGGGAAGGGGCGACAATAATAAAAAAGGGGATGGAGACAATCCTGCTCAATGTGAGTATGGTAGGGATATTAAGTCTTATTGTACCCATCCAGTATCTTCTCCCACACCCCTTTTGCCCTGAGGATGATCTCGGCTATCTCCCTTACAGCCCCTCTCCCGCCGCCTTTTTCTGTGATATACAGGGCATGCCGTCTTGCTTCAGAGTCAGCATCGGAGACAGCCACCGGAAGGCCGACACGTTTCAGAACCGGGATGTCCACTATGTCATCCCCTACATAGGCGACCTCCCTGTCGATCAGGCTGAACTTCTCTTTAAGCTCTGTATATGCAACCACCTTGTCATAACACTTCTGATAGACCTCCTTAATTCCCAGTTCCTGGGCACGCCGCTCCACCACGCGGGAAGTCCTTCCGGTGATTATCGCCACCTCCACACCATTCCTGACAAGGAGCTTTATCCCATGACCGTCCCGGACATGAAAGGATTTGAACTCGTTACCTTCATTGTCAAGGATGATCCTGCCATCCGTAAGGACCCCGTCCACATCCAGGATGAGGAGCTTCACCTGCGAGGCCCTTTCCATAAGATCTTCTCTGCCCATTAGTTTTTCAGGTCGTTCCATAACTCAAGGATATTATTTCATTTATTTTACAGAACTTACAAGCCCCTGAACAAACATGTTCCGACCCGCAAGAAAAATCACACATGCAGGTATAGATTTTCCTACAGTGTTTGCTATAATACAGCCAATATGTTGTGCTTTAACAATGATGGGGAGACCCCATACATCAGCCACGCCTATCGGAGGGATCAAAAGGATGGCATTCAGAGGGAGACTTTTTCTTGTACGGCATCCAGAAACTCATGATAATAAGGAAGGGCTGATTCAGGGACAGCAGGACAGCCCCCTTACAACCAGGGGAAGGCTGCAGGCTCTGAAAATTGCTGAATACCTGAAAGGCACATCCCTTTCAGCCATCTTCTCAAGTGATCTTAACAGGGCTGCTGAAACCGCCAGAATCGTCTCAAGTAATATTAGCTGGCAGATTCCTCTCATATATGACAGGAGGCTGAGGGAGATTGGATTTGGCGGATACGAAAAGCAGCCTGTCAGGCTGTTTTCAGAAGATCCCAGGAGGGTTCTGGAGACATCGCCACAAAATGGTGGTGAGTCTTTACGCCATTGCTATTGCAGGGTTAAATCCTTTATGGATGACCTCCTCATGAGTTCGGATGAAAAGGATATAGCGATAATCACACACTATATAATCAAGATAATGCTCCTTAGGGTCATGATTCCCTCTTTTGCAAAGGAAGTGAAGGACATACCAAACGGTGCGATTTCCATAATCCAGTACCGCGGCGGAATACCCTCACCACTAACAATAAACCTTGTCACACATCTCAGATGAGCAGTATCCTTTCAGAAAGCAGCAGTATCTGTCCCTTTTGTGGGAGTGATGCTCCTGGAGTTTATATAACAAGAAGGGATGGGGTTTATTTCATCCTGGAATGCCCTGTCCATGGCATGCACGAAGAAAAGGTGGAAAACGATGTTGACTCCTTCCTTTACAGATATGAGATGGATTATTCCCCTGGACCGAAGCACCTTGTTTTTCCCCTGACATACAGATGCAATATGAAATGTCCGTATTGCTATTCCCTTTCAAACACTCCGGAGGGGAACAGGGTTGCAGACAGGAACCGCAGCCAGATAGAAAGCATTCTGAGCGGCAGGACAGAGAATATAATGTTTTCAGGTGGGGAACCTACGATCAGGCAGGACCTCCCCGACCTTATTCTGCATGCAAAGACCCTTCTTCCTGACAGAAGGGTCTCTATTGCAACGAACGGGCTTAAACTTGCAAATCCATCATATGCAGAGACACTGAAAGAATCCGGCCTGGACTTTATTCTTTTCTCCCTTCATGACAGCGGGTACGAGCCTGAGAGAATACCGGGACGTAAAATGCAGGCCCTTGAAAATATGGGCAGATATAATATTCCTGTATGGCTGTCCAGGACGATAGATAATGTCAGGCAAATTGATTCCCTCTTAACAATACTGGAGCGGTTCCGAAAGGTCATTTTCCATGTAACCCTGAGAAGTGCAAAGCCCTATGGATACTTTAATCCCGGAAAGGAAATTTTTATTTCAGACATCCTGAAGTATCTGGGAAAGGAAAGGGATCATGAAAAGGGGAGGTCTCCCTTTAACTGTTACATTCGTATAGCCGGCAGACGAGTTAAGGTAAGTTCCTGGGTCTGTGATACGGGAAGGCTTGATCCGATAGATGATGACATTCTGATTGTGGATGACAGGATACTTCCCTTGCACAGGGGCCTCAGGCTGGACCCGATTCTCATCTCACAACATACAAAAAAACAGACTGCATGAATATTACCAGAACCATTGTCTTCAAAAACCTTCTGTTAAAAAAGATCTCCCGTCTTTTCTATGTTCACCTGAAGGGGAAGCATATAGATTTTATTGTGAGGTCTTGTACTAATATTGAAGAGATAAGAAAATTACCTTGCAAAAAAACCGTCTTTGTCTGCCTTCATCAGCCCTTCCTGCATTATATTCCAGTCTGGCTTTGTGAAATGCCAGGGCCGTTAAGTTCAATGATCAGGAGACTGGAGCACAGGGAGTTCAGGGAGGAACTGCTCAGGCAAAGGGAATACAACCGATATGTATACAGACCCTATGTCAGTCTCCGTGCATTGCTCTCCAGGCTCAGAAGTGGGGAAAACATTATACTCGCTGCTGATACCAGAGTCGGGAACCACTTCTATAAGATCAAGTTCGGTCCCTGGAATTACCAAACACCTGCTGGTATTTACCGTCTTTGTAATGCCACCGGTGCTTCGATGGTCCCGGTTTTTATACATCTCATACATCTATTGCCCTACCCACGGTTCAGACTGGAAATAGGCTCCCCCCACTTTTGCAGTAAGAGACCCACTGATTACGACAGTAGTATTGAAGCCATGTTCAGCTGGTTTTACTCCTGCATGCAGAAACAGCCCTATATGTGGAACAGGATTTCAAAGATGAAGTGAGCAAAACTGTTTAGAATGCCCTTTGTTGCAGGCCTCTACTATAACACCTCGTTCTTGAGCCCAGTCAACCCCCAAACCAACTCACTTCAGTCTGTGACATGTGAGTTGTCTTCAGGAAAATGAAAATGTAATAATATCAGTCTTAACAATCATTTACGAGGCTCAATCAATTAAAATACGGGGCTTCGTTTCTGATCCAACACCAGAACAGGAGGTCTTTGTGGACAGGGTACTCAGCGGGATGCAGCCAAGCGGATATCTTCATATCGGGAACCTCATGGGGGCACTCAAAAACTGGGTCTCCCTCCAGGAGAGGTATGACTGTTACTACTTCGTGGCCGACTGGCATGCCCTCACCACGAATTACGCTGACCCTTCCATCATAAAGGAATACACCCGTGACCTCCTTCTGAACTTCCTGTCGTCAGGGCTGGACCCTGAAAAATGCACCATCTTCGTCCAGTCACAGATTCTTGAACATGCGGAACTCCATATCCTGCTGAGCATGATCACCCCGCTGGGATGGCTTGAGCGGGTACCCACCTACAAGGAGAAGAAAGAGGAGATAAAGGACAGGGATATCGGGACCTACGGTTTCCTCGGCTACCCCGTCCTCCAGTCTGCAGACATACTCATCTACAGGGCGAGATATGTTCCGGTAGGGATAGACCAGGTTCCCCACCTTGAGATAACCCGTGAGATAGCCCGGCGGTTCAACTTCCTCTACAAGTCGGAAGTCCTTGTGGAGCCGGAACCCCTCCTTGCTGAGTGCCCGAAGGTGACGGGGCTTGACGGGAGGAAGATGTCAAAGAGTTATGATAATGCCATATACCTGAATGATTCCCGTGAGACAGTGGAGCAGAAGGTCCTCACTATGGTCACCGACACGCAGAGGGTGAGGAGAACTGATCCGGGAGACCCTGAGAAGTCTCCTGTCTTCCAGTTGCACAAGGTCTTCTCCACCGAGGATGAGCAGAAAGAGGTGGCGGAGGGCTGCAGAACCGCTGCCATCGGCTGCCGGGACTGCAAGAAGGTCCTCCTTAAAAACCTCTTCGCCGTTCTTGAGCCGATATGGGAGAAGAGACGGGAGTTATCGGAAAATCCGGGCCTTCTTCAGGATATACTTGAGGAGGGCAATGCCCGTGCCAGAAAGGCCGCCAGTGAGACGATGAAGGCTGTCAGGAAAACCCTGGATATGTATTAAAGCCAGCCTTTTATCTACAGGTTGCAAAAAAGAACCACAGAGGACACAGCACAGAGAAAATACATGGAGGGGGCACTTCCGGGGAGAATTAATCCAGTAAGGACTTGCGAAGAGCTTGAAACTATTCCGGCTCAGCAGGCTTTATGCTCTGGTTCTGTCCTCCTGCACCTGGGTTCTCTGTAACCTGAGACTCTTCCGCTTCACCCTTCTGCCGTTTCAGTCTCTTCATTTCCTGCTTTTTCTTGCGAGCAAGTTCTTTTCTTCGTTTTTCATGCTTGTACATACCGGCCCGTTTTGCCATTGACACCTCACACCAATTAGTTTAAGTCATTAAGTTACCAAGTTATCAGGTTATTTAGCCTCAAACCGTGGCCTTAACCTGTTCTTACGCTCCCTGCCGAACCTTTTTAAGGGATTCCTCCGTGGAGGTTTGATCCGCCCTGGCAAGGGAGTCAATAAGAGAGAGGCTCCGCACTGCGGAGCCTCTCTCAGGGGTCTTACACCTTCATGATGTTGACTGCCTTGGGGCCTTTGTCGCCTTCAATCACGTCGAAGCTGACGGTCTGGCCTTCGGCCAGGGTCTTGTAACCATCGCCCTCAATGGCTGAATAGTGCACGAACACATCCGTGCCATTGTCCTGCGTGATGAAACCAAAACCCTTGGACTCATTGAACCATTTTACAGTTCCGCTTGCCATGTTGACTTACCTCCTTCTCTCAGATTTACGAAGTTCAAGGAGGTACTGTCATAAAAAAAGACTGCAAAGCAGAATACTTTGCAGTCTCAAACAACAAAATACTCCTTCAAGCTTCAATATAACAATAGCACACCTGGAACCAGAAAAGCAAGGAGAAAATGATTTTATTCTCCCCTTTGATGTAAAATATATGAAATAATCGATAAATCAGCAAGTTTCACACCCTTTTTTCTCAGAATACTTTTCAGGAGGACTGTTTATGAAGCTCAGGGGTAAGACGTGGAAGTTCGGTGCAGACATAGATACGGATGCGATAATACCTGCCAGGTATCTTAACACCTCTGATCCCGGCGAGCTGGCCCGGCACGTAATGGAGGATGCCGATCCGGAGTTTCCTAAAAAGGTACAGGAAGGCGACATAATTGTGGCAGACAAGAACTTCGGTTGCGGTTCATCGCGGGAACATGCCCCCATCGCCATTAAGGCTGCCGGAGTTCAGGCAGTGGTGGCAAAGAGCTTCGCCCGCATATTCTACCGAAACGCCTTCAACATCGGGCTCCCCATCTTTGAATCCCCCGAGGCATCGGAAGGGATAACCGAAGGGGACGAGATAGAGATAGACGCCGACCAGGGAGAGATCAGAAACATCACAAAGGGGGAGACATACAAGGCAAAGCCGATCCCCTCTTTCATGCAGGAACTCATAAGGGCAGGAGGCCTTGTTGAATGGACCAGAAGACGGATAGAGGCAGCCTGAAAGGCCCCTCACCGTTCATCTCAGACTTTGATCTCTACCTTTTTGGTGAGGGCAACCACCTCAGGATATATGAAAAGTTGGGTGCCCACCCAACTGAAAGGGATGGTGTCCAGGGTGTCCATTTTGCTGTCTGGGCACCGAATGCCGAATCGGTAAGCGTCATCGGTTCATTCAACGGCTGGGATCCGGACTCACATCCCATGGTTCCACTCGGAAATTCCGGAGTCTGGGCCGTCTTCATCCCGGGAATAGGGGAGGGGGAACTCTACAAGTTTCATATACGTTCAAAGGTGAACGGCTTTGTGAGGATCAAGACAGATCCCTACGGGTTCCTTTTCGAGGAAAGACCGAAGACCGCTTCAATAGTTCATTCCCTCAGCCGCTACGAGTGGCATGATGATGACTGGATGAAGGCCCGGAAGGAGACGGACATCCTTACCCGGCCGATGGCTGTTTACGAGGTCCATCTGGGCTCCTGGCTCCGGAGGGAGGACGGTGGGTTCCTGACCTACCGGGAGCTGGCCGAGAGGCTCATCCCCTATGTGAAGGAGATGGGGTTCACCCATCTGGAGATCCTCCCCGTTACCGAACACCCTCTGGACGAGTCATGGGGTTACCAGACAACGGGCTACTTCGGACCGACCTCCAGGTACGGAACACCTGAGGATTTCATGGCCTTCATAGACCGGGCCCATCAGGAAGGAATCGGGGTGATCCTCGACTGGGTCCCCGGACACTTCCCCCGTGATGACTATGCGCTCAGGTACTTTGACGGGACCGCCCTTTATGAGCATGAAGACCCGAGGAAGGGAGAGCACAAGGAGTGGGGCACCCTCATCTTCAATTACGGGAGGCACGAGGTGAGGAATTTCCTCCTCTCCTCAGCCTACTTCTGGCTTGACAAGTATCACATAGACGGCTTGAGGGTTGATGCGGTGGCATCGATGCTCTACCTGGACTACGGAAAGAAGGAAGGAGAATGGCTGCCCAATGTCTACGGCGGAAGGGAAAACCTTGAGGCCATATCCTTTCTGAAGAAGTTCAACGAGATAACCCACCTCTACTTCCCGGGTGTGGTCACAATCGCCGAGGAGTCAACGGCCTGGCCCGGTGTTTCAAGGCCCACCTATCTGGGCGGGCTCGGCTTTACCATGAAGTGGAATATGGGCTGGATGCACGATACCCTCGAATATTTCTCCAAGGACCCGGTCCACAGGAAGTTTCATCACAGCAACCTTACCTTCAGCCTCCTTTATGCCTTTTCTGAAAACTTTGTCCTTCCCTTCTCCCATGATGAAGTGGTGCATGGAAAGAAGTCCCTCCTCGAGAAGATGCCCGGTGACAGGTGGCAGAAGTTTGCAAACCTCCGGGCGCTCATAGGCTTCATGTACGGGCATCCGGGAAAGAAACTCCTCTTCATGGGAGGCGAGTTCGGCCAGTCATGGGAGTGGGACTCCCAGAGCCAACTCCAGTGGGAACTTCTCGAGGACCCTGCCCACAGGGGTATTAGGCAGTACGTAAAGGACCTTAACGCACTTTACAGGACATCCCCCGCCCTCTATGAGGTGGACTTTGAAAGCAGCGGCTTCGAATGGATAGACTTCTCAAACGCCGAGGAGAGCGTGATCGCCTTCATCCGCCAACCAAGGAACAGGAGGAACTTCCTCCTCCTTGCCTTCAACTTCACTCCCGTCCCCCGCCATGGATACCTCCTTGGAGTGCCTGAAGGGGGGTTCTACAGGGAGGTCCTGAACAGCGATTCGGAGATATACGGCGGTAGCAACATGGGCAACCTTGGCGGGGTCGAGGCCTTCCCTAATTCCATTCATAACCAGCCCTTCTCCATCTCCGTAACCCTTCCACCCCTTTCGGTGCTGGTGTTCAAAAAAGACAAATAATCAGTTATAATTTTGCATAAGAAGATTACTATGGCCGAAGAATTAACCTATTACAAAATCTTTAAGGGGCTCAATTCAGAGAAGATTGAGTATGTGGTGGTTGGCGGATTAGCGGTCAACTTCCACGGTGTTCCCCGCATGACCTATGATATAGACATCTATATAAGCCTCAAAGGAGACAATGTAAAAAATGCCTTTAATACCCTTTCAAAGTGGGGCTTCAGGTTAAAACAACCCATTAGTCCTGATATGATAACAGACAAACAAAAACGGGAAAGACTGATCGAAGAAAAAAACCTCCATGCAATCACTTTTTATCATCCTACCAATCCCCTTGCAGAGATAGATTTACTTATTGATGCCCCCATTCCTTTTTCTGAAATAAGTAGCAGGGCAATGGTGGTTAGAATTGATGATATTGAGGTGTCGGTCATCTCCGTCCCTGATCTTATAACCTTCAAAATCCATGCTGGACGGAACCAGGACTTGGCAGATATTGAACATCTGAGGAGGCTCTATGAAGAAGAGCGACCCGGCCAAGAAGAATAAAGGATTCAAATATTTCATTGAGAAGGAAAAGATAGAGGAGTACAGACGGTGGCCTGTTGAGAGGAAACTTGCCTGGCTTTATGGAGGAAACAGGCTGAGGAAATCCATTCCACCGGATAAAATCGCCCTTCAGGATAGGTTCAGAAGGGGAGAACTCTAAAAGACAGGTGAAAGGCAATTTGAATACCGACCAGAGAAGTCCCTGCGGCCTGTCTGCGACCTTGACCTCAGCCTCAGCCTCAACCTCTCTTCCTCCCCTCTCGGCCCTTGACAAAGTAGGATTTTTATGATATCATTTGGATAATTTTATTATTTTATCTGGATAAAAGGGGGAGAGATTATCATTATCTGCCGGTCTTGGTCAATCCCTTGTTGCCTCTCCTGATCAATCCCTCTATTTAGTGTTATCCCTTGGTTTCCAGGGTGATATGATACATGCCATGGAGGAGGAAAAACCTGGACAAACGGGAGTGCCGGGCTTTCAGGAACCGACCTTGAACTGACGCCGAATTCAACTGCCCAGGCTGGCACTGCATTCATCAGTCTTCCCTATGACATGACGGGAAACCCCTCTTTCAACGTCTTCTTCCAGTTCAGAGTGGCAGGGGGTACAAACGGGGCAGACGGTTTTACCTTTATGCTCCAGAATGACCCGAGAGGGCTTCTGGCACTTGGTCAAAATGGGGGGCAGCTTGGTTACGGTGCTGAGAGCGGTGGTCCTTTAAGGATTATAAACAGCCTGGCAGTCGAGTTTGATCACTCTAATAATCCCGTAGACCCCAACGATAACCATGTTGGCATTGATACCAACGGAAGTGTAAGCTCACTGGTTACCGCCGACCCGGCGTTTGATATAAACAGTGGAAATTCCTACTATGCATGGATAGATTATGACGGTACCACAAACACCCTTGATGTCTTTGTAAACACCACGAATTCCAAGCCCGCCTCAGCACTGATCACACGTACAATCGATATCAATTCCATTGTTGGGAACATGGCATACATAGGCTTCAGTGCAGGAACAGGGTCTGGAACCAATCAGCACCTCATAGAGGATTTCAGCATAAGCGGTCTTGAGACTTATTCAGTATCCGTCCCTGCAATGGATCAAAGGGGGTTGATACTCTTAGGGCTCATACTTGGTGTCAGTGCCCTTATCGGGATCAGGAAAGTGAAAACCGGATAAAATCCAATATAAGGGGCTGGGGCACTGCTTAGTCTCCGGCCCCTTTTCCTGTCTCAAGTCCTTCAATAAACTGAAAAAGATCCCCTCTGCTCCTGAAGAGACAACCCTTCATCCCTGCGGAGTCCGCCCTCCGGACATTTCCGGGGTTGTCATCAACAAAGAGGATCTCTCCAGGCCTGAGGCCGAGCCTCTTCGCCACATCCCGGAACAGGGACGGGTCCCTTTTTGACTTGTGAAGGTGATATGAATTGAAAACATGGTCAAAGTGACTGAAAAGCCCCTCCTTCTCATCTATCTCGTCAAGCCAGTTCGTCTGGTCACTCAGTATCCCGACCACCAGCCCCTCTTTCCGGAGCCTGTCCACCAGGGCCAGCATCTCCCTGTCAAGGATGAACCGGTTGAAGAGTTCTTCCCTGAGAGAGGCCTTGTCACCCTTTATTCCGGTCCTTTCCCTGACCCTCTCCCAGTAGGTCTCCTCGTCTACCCTGCCGGTCACAAAACCGGTCTCAAAGACCAGCTCCGTGGCAGTATCAAAAAAAGCTTCCGGGTCAAGGCCGTTCTTACGGGCTATCGCCATCAGCCCCTCCCTGAAGCCCTCACCTGCCAGTACACCTCCAAAGTCAAAGAGGACCGCCTTAATCACTGAAGAGGGCCTTCCTTGTAATCTCTTCAGCCACTCTGAATATCTCCTCCTTCTCTTCAGGTGTACGGGCCTCAATGTAGAACCTCACCTTGGGTTCCGTCCCTGACGGCCGGATCATCAGCCAGGAGCCGTCTTCAAGGACGAGCTTCGTCCCGTCCACCGTTATCTGCTCCTTCACCTTCAACTCCCTCTCTCCGATCAGGATGGTGCTTCCCTGGGGATACCTCTTCCGGATCACTTCAAGTCTCTTTCTGAGGGCCTCACCAGTGAGGCTCCGGTCAACCCCTATCCCTGACCTGTCAGGATAGTATGCCCCGTACTCCCGGAAGAGATCCTCCAGATATTCGCTCAGATTCTTTCCTGTTCGTGAAATCATCTCAATGGCGAGCAGAAGACCGAAAAGGGCGTCCTTCTCAAGGGTATGATTATGGCCGGAGATCCCGTCTGACTCCTCGAATGCCACAATAGCCCGTTCAGGGGCATCGGGGAGCATGAAGGGCCGGAAATGCTTGAATCCCACCTTTGTCTCTCTCACAGGGATGGAGTGCCGTGCTGCTATGGCATTTACGAAATTGCTCGTTCCCACGGATTTGACTGTAACCCCTTCTATACCCTTATGAACATGGAGAAAGTGAAGGGCCATCGCACCGAAGTAGTTCATGGGTATCTGAATCCTGTGGTCTGCAAAGCGGATCCTGTCACCATCGGGGTCCATTATCACACCGATACGATAGCGGGCGTTGCTCTCCCTGAGCAGTTTCACAACTCCTGCCATGTTCTCTGCCGATGGCTCAGGGGCGACGCCTCCGAAAAGATAATCATCATCCATCCTCAGTAGTTTTACCTTGTCCCCGATAAACTCCTCCCCCAGTATCCTTGCAGGCCGGCCCCTTGTGGCCCCGTGGACATGGTCAATCACGATCAGGATGTCTTCATCTGCAATAAACCGTCTCACCCTTTCAAGGTCTATCGTTCCCCTCTCTCTGAGATAGCGGATGTAGAGGTCAGTAGTGTCTGTCTCTTCATAATCAAGCTGAGTCCATTCCGGCAGTCCAAGCGGCTCGCCAGGGGATTTCATCATCTCATTGGCATATTGCTGGATCACTTCTGTTATCTCACTCCCGGCGGGCCCGCCGTCAGAGGGGTTGAATTTTATCCCCTGGTAATTGGCCGGGTTATGGGATGGTGTGATATTGATGGATGCCGCGGCACTGAGCATCTCAATGGATGCGGAGATTTCAGGGGTAGTGGTTTCCCCGGCATAACAGGCCCTGATCCCCTCCCTGTTGAGAAGAGATATAACCACCCTGGCAAAGTCCGGGCCCATGAAACGGTTGTCGTGCCCCACGATTACCCCCCGCTTCTTTACCTCCCCGTAGTCCCTGATGCCGAGGGCCCTCCTGGTCTCTTCCGGCGGGTCCCGGAGCACGCGGATGATCGCCTCGGTGACAGTCATGACATTTCTGAGGGTGAAGTCTGTCCCGATCTCACCCCTCCAGCCGGATGTCCCGAAGGTTACAACTGTTTCAGCAGTATTTTCTCGGACAAACCGGCCGATCTCCTGAAGAAGTTCATGGTTGCCGGTTTTCAGGATCTCGTTCCAGCACCGGGAAGCACTCTCACAGGCCATCAATACCCTCCTTCTTCAAAGTTTAATCTTGAATATGCACAGCGTTACATATCGAAGATACCCAGCGGTCTTGCCGCAGGGTTCTGCATTTATGATATTATACACTACCGACTCGAAGGAGTCTCTGCCCGGTGATACCGGCCCTTTCCACCCGCAGCTGCTTTAACCTGGTGCGACAGCAGTCCCTTCGAGCACTGCTTTTCACAGACACCGATTTTATATACATTCTGGAGGAGATTGAAATGTCAAAGGCTTACAGTATTGCAGTAATTCCCGGAGACGGAACCGGGCCCGAGGTTGTGAGAGAAAGCATCAAGGTCCTTGATGCCGCTTCCCGGAGATTCGGCTTCAAGCTCAACTATACCACCTATGATTTCGGCGGGGATAGATACCTGAGAACTGGAGAGGTCCTTCCCGAAAGTGCCCTTGATGACCTCAGAGGGCATGATGCCATACTCCTTGGGGCCATAGGTCATCCGGATGTAAAACCGGGAATACTTGAGAAGGGGATACTCCTCAGGATCCGGTTCGAGCTTGACCAGTACATCAATCTGAGGCCCGTCAAGCTCTATCCCGGCGTGGACTGTCCGCTGAAGGACAAGGGACCTGATGATATTGACTTCGTGGTGGTAAGGGAAAATACCGAGGGGCTCTATGTGGGAGGCGGGGCCTTTCTGAGAAAGGGGACCCCCAATGAGGTTGCCATCCAGGAGTCCGTAAACACCCGGCACGGTGTGGAACGGTGTATCCGCTATGCCTTTGACTATTGCAGAAAGCGGAACCGCGAAAAGACCCTCACCCTCTGCGGAAAGACAAATGTCCTCACCTATGCCTGGGACCTCTGGCAGAGGACATTCAAAGAAGTGGCCGGAGAATACACTGACATCAAGACGGAATATGCCCATGTTGATGCCATAACCATGTGGTTTGTGAAAAACCCCGAATGGTTCGATGTTATAGTGACGGACAACATGTTCGGCGATATCATCACCGATCTCGGGGCCATGATACAGGGCGGCATGGGGATTGCTGCAGGCGGAAACATCAATCCTGAAGGGGTGAGTATGTTTGAGCCCATAGGCGGATCCGCGCCCAAGTACACCGGGCAGAATGTGATAAACCCGCTGGCAGCGATCTGTGCAGGAGGTATGCTCCTTGACTATCTGGGTGAAGAGACGGCGGCTGACACCATTGAGAGAGCAGTCATGGAAGTGACGGGGAAACACCTGAAGAGCCTTGCCGCAGGACGGATGGGATATTCAACCACAGAGGTCGGTGATATGGTGGCAAACTTTGTTGCCACCCTTTGATGTAGATAGATTGAATCCTTGAGCATGGGAGGTAGTATGCTGCAGAAAAAAGAACAATACAAGGTGGCCGTTGTAGGCGCCACAGGTGCAGTAGGCGAGGAGATGGTCCTGATCCTTGAGGAGAGGAAGTTCCCCGTTGATGAAATCTTCCTCTTTGCATCGGAGCGGTCCGAGGGAAAGAAGGTTGAGTTCCAGGGTGAGAAAATCATGGTCAGGACCCTGAATAAAGACTCTTTCAAGGGGATTGATATCGCCCTTTTTTCAGCAGGTGGCAGCAGGTCAAAGGAATGGGCCCCCGTTGCCGCCCGGTCCGGCTGTGTAGTTGTGGACAATTCCTCGGCCTGGAGGATGGATCCAGAGGTCCCCCTCGTGGTTCCCGAGGTAAACCCTGATGACCTCCGGAATCACAAGGGGATAATAGCAAACCCCAACTGCTCAACCATCCAGATGGTGATGGCGCTGAAGCCGATACATGACATCGGACGGATAAAGAGGGTGGTCGTCTCCACCTATCAGGCGGTATCCGGCACCGGAAAGAAGGCGATGGATGAACTCCTCAGGCAGAGTGCCGACTTCCTGAATTTCAATGAAGTGAAATGCAATGTCTATCCCCATCAGATCGCCTTCAACCTCCTTCCACACATAGATGTCTTTCTTGAAAACGGGTACACAAAGGAAGAGATGAAGATGGTAAATGAGACCAGAAAGATCATGGGTGACGACTCCATAAGGGTTACGGCAACCACCGTCCGGGTTCCTGTCTTCAGGGGGCATGCTGAGAGCGTGAACATAGAGACGGAAAAGAAGATTACCGCAAACGAGGCCCGGGCTGCCCTTGCCGCCTTCCCGGGTGTCGTGGTATTTGATGCCCCTGAGAAGAACGTCTATCCCCTCCCGATCATGGCATCAGGAAAGGACGAGGTCTATGTAGGAAGGGTGAGGGAGGACGAGTCCATTGAGAACGGACTTAACATGTGGCTCGTCTCGGACAACCTGAGAAAGGGAGCCGCCCTTAATGCGGTCCAGATTGCGGAAAAACTGATAGAGATGGCATAGGAAAGACAGGTTGAGGTCGAGGAGGTCAAGGTTGAGGCTGAGGTTGAGGTCAAGGCGGAACAACCTAATACACTAATACACCAATATACCAATATACTGATATACCAATATACCAATGTTCTGGAAGGTTTGATATGAAGGTCATAATAGATGAGGATACCTGTATAGGATGCGGTAACTGTTCTGAGATCTGTCCGGCCGTCTTCATGCTGGACGAGGAAATAGGGAAGGCCCGCATCGTAGACTCCGATGCCTGTGACTATGCCGGATGCTGTGAGGCCGCTGAGGAGAACTGTCCTGTCGAGGCAATAACCATTGAAGAGGACTGAGGGGTTTCCTGCAGAAAAGATTGGCTGGGTACTGAGGAGGCTGAAAAAACAGGTTTCGAACCTCTCCGTTCCCTACCTTGAGCATATGGTGAGGAAGGACCGTTCTCCCTTCCGAGTACTTGTCTCCTGCATCCTCAGTCTCCGGACCCAGGACAAGACCACCTCTGAGGCATCAGAACGGCTCTTCTCCCTGGCAGAAACGCCTGAGGACCTTGCTTTACTTCCTGTGAAGGAGATCGAGAAGGCGATATATCCGGTCGGGTTTTACAGGGTGAAGGCCAGAAACCTCAGAAAGATCGCCCGGGAGATTGTCACAAATTATAACGGGACGGTCCCGGACTCAATAGAGGAACTCCTCAAACTTGACGGTGTGGGCAGGAAGACGGCAAACCTCGTCGTTACCCTCGGATGGAACAGGCCCGGCATCTGTGTTGACACCCATGTCCACCGTATCACGAACCGGTGGGGCTATGTGAAAACGAAGACCCCGGAAGAGACGGAGTTTGCCCTCCGCGAGAAACTCCCCCGCCGGTACTGGAAGGAGATAAACGGTCTCCTTGTTGCCTTTGGGCAGGGGATATGCAAGCCTGTCTCGCCACTTTGCAGCCGGTGCTGCATCTATGAGTATTGCCAGAGGATCGGAGTGAAAAAGAGCCGATGAGTTAATTAACATTGCATAAACAGGCAGGGGGCATACCCCTTCGATACAGTGTAATTCCTGGGGTGTGCTCAGAATTTTTCATTATCAAAACCTGATTGTTCATGTAAGCGCATCACTGTGTCAGCTCGGCAGAGACCAAAAGGCCTTTTCTGCTCAAAACATCCTTCATACAACTGATCAGGCCTGTTAAGGCTCCGTCCATAACAGACTTCCTCTACGCAGACACGATCGGCGCTTCATAATGAAAAATTCTGAGCACACCCCAGGATTACTGAACAGGACGAGAGATTCCGTGAGTGCATTTAGTCGTATAGACCACCCCCCCTGTCTCTGGAGAGCAATTTATCCAACTGTAAGGTTAAGAT
>WFTX01000155.1 GCA_015485235.1 Nitrospirota bacterium
GTCTATGAAGACAAAGGCAGCATCATCTTCAGGATTGGAGAGGCCGGGGATGGCATGATACGCAAATATGATAACCCGCGCCGATAGTGATATACGCCGGTCCTGTCTCAGCCTGCTTTAAACAGATATCCCGGAATTCTTGGCAATAGCCATTTAAGAAAGTCCTTATAGCTGAGTTTACAACAGGGGACATCAAGATACTTATCAAGGACCTCCTCGTTGCTTGTAAAGATTTTCAGAAAAACTCCCGGCCAGTAATGCATGAGTTTTGCCAGCTTTAGGGAGTATCTCAAGTTGTGGCCGAACTCCTTCTCGCATTCCCTCTCATAAAGTTTCAGGCTATTGATGTCTTTATCGTTATTGATGATGTCAGATATGATGCCGGCTGCTATCTGTCCTGATCTTATGGCGTAAGCGATTCCTTCGCCGTAAAAGGAATCCACAAAACCGGCTGAATCTCCTGTCAAGACAATTCTGTGCTTTACCAGGGTTCTTCTGATGCCTCCGGCAGGAATGACATGGCCCCTCATCTTGTATTTTCCGGTAAAACCGTTTGCTGACAAGAAGTCTTTCATCATTTTGTTGGGATTATCCAGATACTTGGCAAAACCGCCGATGCCAACATTGAAACAGCCCCGTTTTGGAAAGATCCATCCGTATCCCATGCCGGCAACACCGAAATGTATGTCGATTGCATTTTGAATAAAAGCGTTTATCTCTTCATCGGTGGCCTCAATCTCTGTAACTATGCATATCCCGTATTCATTCTTCCGGTCTCTTCTTCTTACAAGGTACTTGAATCTGCCCTGTGCCCCTTCTGCTATGATGATAAACTTTCCCTTGTAGGTATTTTTATTTGTATGCACTTCAACGTGTGTCATGTCCTGCCTTAAATCCATTACATTCTCTCCGAACCTTGCTTCTGGTCCGGTTTCCAGGGCCTTCTCCAGAAGGAAACTGTCCAGAATACTTCTTGTCACAATGGTTGCGATTCTGTAGCTTTTGTGTCTTTCCAGTACCTGCCCTTTGAAATGTACACGGGCGCCGTAAATCTCTTTTTCTATTATGTGTTGAGGAATATCGAAATCGAGGTATGAAATGGCATGTTCTGAAAAGGCGCCTCCACATGGTTTGTATCTGGGGAATTTTGCCCTCTCGATAATGAGAACCTTAAGTCCCTGCCTGCCTGCTTCTCTGGCAGCAGCAGATCCAGCCGGGCCGGCACCGATGACAATCAGATCGTACATTCTCCACCTGTCTTTATGTCTGAGTTGCTCTGCATTAAGGATAATTATAAAAGAAACGCCTCCCTGTCAGGTTAATATGCTCAGCGAGTGCATAAATCAGCCTTCGGCAGATCTTAGCGGGCGGATGCGATAAGATGAGAAACTTCCTTATCCGGTACGGACTCGTATCGAGCATATCGAAGATACCCTGCGGTCGTGCCTGCCCGTATCGTGGCCGCAGGGTTCCTCATTCAGGTAAAGTGGTAATATGGATCTGAATACTGACACTCACAAGGAAGAGATGAAGGGTCTCTATTTAGGTGCTGTTGGAGGAGCAATACCTTAGGGTTCATGTTAAAAAATCTCAATTTCCTTGAGAGGGTATTGACAGTTTTGTTAAAGTAGTGTATTCTTTATAATATCGTAACTCCTGATAAATTAAGAAAGGAGAGAGGAGATGAAGGGACTGAAAGGATTCATGGCAGGGGTTTTTATCATCGGCCTGATGGCCTCTCCGCTTCTGGCGGGTGAGGGGGGGTATGAAGACTACACGATAAAGAAGGGCGATACACTCTGGGATATAACCGGGGAGAGGCTTTCCGACTCCTTTCTCTGGCCGAAGGTATGGAAGGAAAACCCCGGAATAAAGAATCCTGACCTCATCTATCCGGGCCAGAAGATCAGGATACCCCTTTACCTGATGCAGAAGCAGGTTGAGCTTCCTCCGCCTGCGGCCGGCACGACTGAGCCCGGCCCTTCCTATGAAAAGATAGAGATAAGCCCGAGACAGCCCTTTGTGGTCAAGGCCGACCTCATGGCTGCAAGCGGATTCATAAGCAGAGAGATTCCCTCGGTCGGGAAGGTGGCAGCAACCCCGACGGGCAGGACGATCATCGGGAGGGATGATATCGTCTATCTCTCGATTAATGACGGGGGTGTCCCTGCTGAAGGAAGCCGTTTCTATACCCTCAGGTCTTATGGAGAGGTCAAGCACCCGAAGACCGGTGAGACCCTGGGCAACCTGGTGGAGATTACCGGGGTGGTCAAGGTGCTTGGGAAGGAGGCGGGGTATCTGAAGGCCACTGTGGAGAAGTCCTTTACTGATATAGAAGTGGGTGAAAACATAGACAGATACTACCCGATTGAGTCCTTTCCCCTCCTCAAGGGGAAGGCCCTTGATGTGCACGGGACCATCGTGGAGGCCCGCCATCTGAGGCTCCTTAACGGGATGTACGACCTGGTCTACATAGACAGAGGCACCCTTGACGGGGTAAAGCCCGGCAGGTCATTCACGATTCTTTCCGGAGAGTCTCCCCACAGGCCTATAGGCAGGGCCCATGTGATTTCTGCCGGAAAGACCACCGCCGTTGCAATGGTAACAACAAGCGAGATAGAGATAAACAGGGGGGATTACTTCTGAGTGCTCCGGCCTCTCAGAGTTCGTGGATGAAGAAGTTCTCTCTCTTTTCCTGACCGATCGTTGAGGTCGGGCCATGGCCCGGCAGGACCTTTGTCTCACCAGGGAGTTCCATAAGCCTCCTGAATGATGCCTTGAGTTTGTTTATGTCCCCGCCGTGGAAGTCCGTCCTGCCCACCGAGCCTGCAAAAAGGGTGTCTCCGGTAATGACAACTCCGTGGCCGTAAAGACAGATGCCACCCGGACTGTGCCCGGGAGTATGCATCACACTGAACCGGAGCCCCCCTGCCTTTATTTCGTCACCTTCACCAACAAGAATATCCGGTGGGGGAAGTGGATCAATCTCATATCCCCAGAAGGCGGCCATATCACTGGCAGCCTCGTAGATTTCCGACTCATCCCTGTGGATGATAATGGTTGCTCCAGTCTCCTCCCTGAGTTCAGGGACGGCTCCAACATGATCAAAATGGGCATGGGTACAGACAATATGGCGGAGGACCGCCCCCACTTCCCTTATCATGTCGAGTATCCTGTCCGGCTCATCGCCGGGGTCGATGATTATGGCGTCACCTGTGGTGGGATCAGCGATAAGGAAGGTGTTTACCTCGAGGGGGCCCACAGTGAGGCTGCTGATTTTCGGGTTTGCCGGTTTTTCCGTCATGGGATATGTCCTGTCGTTACGATTCTGTGAAAATGAACCCCGGAGGCATCAGAGGGCCTCCGGGGAGTGTTTTTTAGAGTTTGAAGGGATTCACGAAGAATACAATCAGCACCACAACGAGTGCATAGATACAGAGAGACTCGATCATTGCAAGACCGATGATGAGGGTTGTGGTGATCTTACCGGATGCGCCGGGATTCCTTGCAACGCCCTCACAGGCCCTGCTGAGACCAAGACCCTGGCCGATGCCTGTCCCGAAGGCTGCAAGACCTATTGCAAGTCCGGAACCCAGAACTGCCATCGCATAGTAGCTGATTGCGCTGGTTGATCCACCGGTAGCCTCTTCAGCAGCGAAGACGACAGGGGCGATCAGGAACAGGCCGGCAAGTGTGAGAAGAAATACAGCAGTGTGTTTCTTCATCTGGCTATCCTCCTTTCCATAAGGAATCTGGATTAATGTGCCTCTTCAACGGCACCAGCTAAATACATCGCGCTCAGCAGAACAAAGACAAAGGCCTGGACAAGCCCGACCAGTACACCGAGGCCGAGGATCACCACCGGAACAACGGCTGGGGCCAGAATGCCCAGGACTATGAGCAATATATGCTTTGCCACCATGTTCCCGAAGAGCCGGACCGAGAGCGTGAGCGGCCGGACAAGGTGGCCGATGAGTTCAATGAAAAACATCATGATCATGAGGGGAAGTGCAAAGACCGACCTGATCGGACCCAGAAAGTGGTTGATGTATTTCACACCATGGACCCTCAAACCATAGTAATGGGTTGCGAAAAAGACGGGTATCGCACAGGCGGCGGTGGTGTTGATGTTTGCCGTAGGGGAGTCAAACCCGGGTATTAGCCCCATGTAGTTACAGATGAGGATATAGAGGCCGAGCGTACCGATAAGTGGGAAGTGCGCCCTTGCCCAGTGGTGTCCTATAGTCTCTTCGCAGAGGTTGTAAAGGGCCTCGACGACCGTCTCGAAGAAGTTCTGGACCCCCCGCGGGACGAGATTGAGGGATCTCCTGACTATCAGTGCAAAGACTACAAGGATGATCATCGCAAGCCATGAATATGTTACATAAGAAGGGACTCCGGGGATATTTATAAGGTATCCGCCTGCTTCCACATGGGCCTCCTTTCTTTACGACTAAAGGTCTGGTTCAAAACTCTGTTATGATACTAATCCGAAAAGGAATTGTCAAGGAGATGGGGTTTTATTTTTTTTATCAAGGTATAAGTTTATGTCTACTGTAAATGTTGTATTAACAGGAACTGCAGAGGGCACAAGGAAAAGGAGAAGTAATTCTTTGCTTCGCGTCCTTCGAGTTCTTTGTGGTGTGAAGTTTCATCCAGTGCCATTTAAGTAAGGCACAGAAAACCACTAAGTGCACGAAGAACACAGAGAAAAAAAGATAAAACCCTCGCCTCTCGGAAAGGATATGCAACTGGAAGGTCTAAGCAAGGAACAGGTCGAGCTGCTGGAGGTGTTCGCCGGGGAAGCTGATGGGATATTCATTGGTGAAACAGGCATAGCAGTAATCATCGGGGTTGGGGACGCAGGCCCTTATCCCCTCAATCGAGAGGTAGGAGAGGGATTCGGCAGTGATATACTTCCGGATCTCCTCGACCATGTGGGATGATGCTATGAGTTCCTTTCTCGTTGGGGTATCTATTCCGTAAAAGCAGGGACCGATCGTTCTCGGTGAACTGATCCTCATGTGGATCTCCCGCGCCCCGCCCAGTTCCCTGAGCATCTTGACGATCTTCTTGCTCGTGGTCCCCCGGACTATTGAGTCATCCACAACGACCACCCTCCTGTTCCGGAGTATCTCCCTTACGGGGTTGAGTTTTATCTTCACACCGAAGTGACGGATGCTCTGCTTCGGCTCTATGAAAGTCCTGCCTACATAGTGGTTTCTGATGAGGCCCAGGTCAAAGGGGATTCCCGATTCCTCGGCATATCCAAGGGCAGCCGGCATCCCGCTGTCAGGGACGGGGATCACAAGATCCGCCTCTACAGGGGCCTCCCTGGCAAGCTGTCTCCCAAGGTCCTTTCTTACGGCATTTACATTGATACCACCGAAGATATAACTGTCGGGCCTAGCGAAGTAGATGAACTCGAAGATGCAGAAGGCCCTCTTTCTGGAGTTGAGGGCCGGGATGGAGCTGAGTCCCTCCTCGTTTATCACGACCATCTCACCGGGCTCAATATCCCTGATATACTCCGCCCCTATCAGGTCGAAGGCACAGGTCTCCGAGGCGATCACAAAGGCTCCGTCAAACCTGCCGAGGGAGAGGGGGCGGACGCCCCAGGGATCTCTCACAGCGATGAGTTCCTTTTCCCTCAGGACAAGAAGGCTGTATGCACCTGCGACTTCCTGGAGGGCCTGTATCAGCCTTTCCTTGAAGGAATCCCCTTTCTTATGAGCCGTCAGGTGGATAATCACCTCGCTGTCGGCATTGGACTGAAAGATTGCACCCTCGTTCTCAAGTTTTTCCCTGAGTTCTCCAGCGTTTACGAGGTTCCCGTTATGGGCTATTGCAACGCTCCCCATGGCGAACCTTGCAAGGAGGGGCTGGACGTTTTTCAGGGAACTCCCGCCTGCAGTGGAGTAGCGGTTGTGGCCTATCGAGAGGTATCCCGGGAGCCTTTTGAGCCTCTTGTCAGTAAATATCTCGGCCACAAGGCCCATTGATTTTTCAAGGTAGAGGGTTTTGCCGTCTGATGAGCAGATACCGCCGCCTTCCTGTCCACGGTGCTGTAAGGCATGAAGGCCGAGATAGGTGAGGTTCGGGGCCTCCGGGTGTCCATAGACACCGCAGATCCCGCACTCTTCATGAATGTCGAAGAATGCCTCTCCGGCGGCAGGGGACTTCAACGACAGACCCCGGAAAAGTTATGTTCTGAAGGCATCTGGTCCCTGATCCTGAACAGTAGAATATTAACCAAACAGCTGATGTATCTGATTTTATCATTTTGGTTGCTGAAACGGCAAAGATTTTCATTAAACCCTTCCGGTCAGTAGTGTCCGGTAATATGATCGGACCTCATCTGAATCCCTCTCCGGGTATATGAATCCGGGTTGCCAGTTTGCCCATTCTGTGATATAATGCAGGTATAAATCAGTAATGGAGTTTCGCAATGAAGAACCCTGCGGCCACGACAGGGGCAGGCAAGCCGCAGGGTATCTTAGATGAGCAGGGATATCTTGATTTTATCTCGTTTGCTCGCTGTGCATGTTCAAACTTGGGGCAAGGCGGTTCAGTAATGGAGAAAGACGATAATATCAAACAGAGACCGCCTGATAAAGGTGAGCAGCCGAAGGGCTTTCAGTCCGGCCAGACGGCTGTAGAGAAGGACGGTGACCTTTTCAGAACCCTCGCTGAAACAACCTCTTCAGGTATCTTCCTTGCTGCCGAGAGGTTCCTGTATGTCAACCCTGCCACTGAGAGGCTTACTGGCTATAGCAGTGAAGAACTGCTGAGCATGAAGTTCTATGAATTAGTTCACCCAGAGGACAGGGAACTGGTCAAAAGCCGGGGCCTTGCCCGCCTCAGGGGGGAGTCGCCTCCCAAGGCTTACTCGTTCAGGATCATCACAAAAGACGGCACAGTCAGGTGGCTGGACTTCACAGCAGACCGGATCATCTACAGGGGACGACCCGTGATTCTCGGGACGGCGTATGACATCACCGAGTTGAAGAGGACAAAGAACGAACTCCGCTTAATTAATGAACTGATTTCAAAGGTTCAACGGGGGCTTGAAAAAGACCGTTTGATCGAGACGGTTCTGAGTGAACTGAAGAGTCTTCTGTCTCCAGACGTAGCCCTGTTTTATCTGTATGAGGAGGGGAGACTGGCGTTGAAAGCAGGGTCAGGCGTAAGCAGTGGATTCCCTGACGAGACAGGAATTGATTCATGTCTTTGCGGGCTGGCAGCAAGAGAGAAGACCGTAGTCTTTTCGGAAGATATCAACAGTGATCCCCGCTGCACCCTGGAGAGTTGTAAAATGCAGGGGGTTGTTTCTTTCGTAGCATTGCCGCTGTCAGGAACCGAAGGGCTTCTCGGGCTGATAGGTCTTGCATGGAAGAGAAAACAGCCATTTGAGGGCCTGGTGAAGTTTTTTGAGGCAATATCAGGAGGCCTTTCCCTTTTTCTTCAGAATGCCCTGTTGTTTTCCCGGACAAAGGAGTACGCGAAAGAGCTTGAGGTCCGGGTAAAGGAGAGGACCGAAGAACTCCAGAGGGCGGTAAACCTGATGGCCGGCCGGGAGGTTAGGATGGCTGAGTTCAAGGATGGGATAAGACGGCTGAGGAAGCAACTCATTGAGGCCGGGATCACTCCCCTCGTGGATGATCCACTGAGGGAAGATTATGCCGGACATTAGAAGCACTCCCCTCAGGTGGCTCTTCCTGGCCTGGGGAGTATTGTTCTTCTTCCCTTCCTTTCTGACGGCCGGCGTCTCCATCCGGGTGGGCATATACCAGAACCCGCCCCTTGTCTCCTTTGAGGACCCTTCCCGCCCCCAGGGTATCTACATAGACATACTTGAACATATTGCCAAGGATGAAGGCTGGGACCTGATTTACTCGCCGTGCAAATGGAAGGACTGCCTGAGGA
>WFTX01000156.1 GCA_015485235.1 Nitrospirota bacterium
ATAAGCGCCAGAGCAGACACAGGGGATCAATATCATGATCGGGCAGGTTTTGTGATAAGGAACTGATTAAGTGCTCTGCCCGGGTATGATAAAAATTGAGGGAACTCCTGTCAATAATTCTATTGACTATTGTGATGTAAATATCTTATTCTAAAAAGATTTGCCTGAAACCGGTCCGGCTGCCAGGTAGCATCCACTACCCGGTCTGTCTGTGATAAGGGCTTAAAAAGGCTTGAAAAACATAAGAAAGGGGTGATACCAGTGTCAGAGAAGAAGAAGTCCAAGACGGATGTTGCCGCCCGTAGCGGGAACAAAAGCGCTGCCAAGACCTGCCGTATCTGCGGAAATCCTGTCCAGGTCGTGATGGCGGTCTCCTCCACAGGGAAAAAGAAGATCAAACGGATCTGCTGTGAAGGATAACAAGATGCCTCCATGGCAGAGAGATTCTGCCATGGAGGCCCCCCACCGAAACGCCGGCCGTGGTAGTGAAATAAAAATGACCTTTACTCTCATATCCGAAGGCAGCCTCTGCCTGTCTGCAGGATTCTTCTATTTTTATCTGCCGTTCGATTACAATAAAATGAATGAAAGATAGCGAGGTGTCCTTTTGGGAATAATAAAGAGTGCCTTTGAGAAGGCTATGGAGAGGGCCGATGCAATCGCCCCTTTGACTCCTGAAGAAAAGGAAAGGCTGAAGTACGAGGCAAAGGTCAAAGAGATGCTTTCCTCCTATTTCAGGAGAGACATCGATGCCGGTAAACTCTGGAAGCAGGCAAAGGACCTTCCCGAGTCCGTACTACCCCTCATCCAGGAGGGTATAATAGGTACACTCTCACTAAGAATTCACGATGAAGACTTCAAGATCAGAAAGGAAGGCATTCTCGGGATCGAGAGCCTGAAGAAAGACCCCAGGACCCCGCTTATTGAAAACGCCCTTTCCACACTGGAATCCCTTTCTCTTGAGTTTCAGAGGATGATTGAAGACGCCACAAGACAGTTAAAGGAGGCGATGGAGCAGAACCCCCAGTTGAGGATGAAACCAGTAATGACTCCTGATGGGAAAACCGCTCTCCAGCCTACCCTTTCTGTGGATGAAGCGGTGGAGGCGAGGCTTTCCGAGTTCATAGGCGAGCATGAAAAACAGTACGAAACCGCCTATCAGATGACGCTCCGAAAACTGAAGCAACTGATATTGGTATAAAAGGAGGAACCGAATGCTTGATGAAAAGATGGAAAAGGCATTGAACGAACAGATCAACGCGGAGATCTATTCTGCCTACCTCTATCTCTCCATGTCTGCATATTTTGAGTCCGTCAACCTGAAGGGCTTTGCAAACTGGATGAGGATTCAGGTCATGGAGGAACAGACCCATGCAAAAAAGTTCTACGACTATGTGATTGACCGGGGTGGCAGAGTGCTTCTTTCAGAAATAAAGGCACCTCCCACGGAGTGGGACTCTCCACTGGCTGCCTTTGAAGCCGTTCTTGAACACGAGCGGCTTGTGACCTCCCTGATCAACGGTCTTGTGGATCTTGCCGTGGAACTGAGGGACCATGCAACAAACAGTTTTCTTAAGTGGTTCATAGACGAACAGGTGGAAGAGGAGGCATCGGCTGATGAGATCATCCAGAGCCTGAAGCTGAATGAGAACAATCCCGGCGGGCTCTTTATGATAGATAAAGATCTCGCTCAGCGGACATTCCTCCCGCCTCAGGATGTAACTATCTGAAAAAAAGACGTACAGAGGCAGCGGATATCCGCTGCCTCTGTACGTCCCTGCCTTTATGCCTGCCTATTATCAAACCGGACTGTCTGTCAAACCCCGGCCCCTGTGACCATGACTTCTATGGTATTTACACCGTTAAATCTGCTATAATTTAAATCCTTTTATGAAAAACCCTGCGGCCGCGATACAGGCAGGCAAGCCACAGGGAATCTTTGATATGAAAGGAAGAGGTATATTTTCATACTCGATAGTTAACCCCGTGGTCTTGGCACGGGGTTAGCGGCCGGTATACATAATTCAACAAGCCAGCGCGTCTACCCGGGATCCATCATGTACCCTTCATAAAAATAAAGAGGAGGCCCTGTGAAAGGAATTCTTGACAAGATCGCAATACTTGAGGAGAAACACGACAGGATTGACCCTGAACTCGTTAAGAGAAAGAATATCAAGTTAGGACTCCGGAACCTCGACGGTACCGGTGTGGTGGTAGGGATAACGAGCAAGGGACAGGTTAAGGGTTATGAAAAGGACAAATGGGGAAAGAGCCATCCTGTCCCTGGAAAACTCTATTACTGCGGCTACGACGTTGAGGAGATCGTGCAAAACCTCGAGAAAGAAGGAAGGTTCGGGTTTGAAGAGATCATATATCTCCTGCTCACAGGAGAACTGCCCTCGAAGGACTGCCTTGAGAGGTTTGAGGAAGTCCTCGGTGAGAGGCGTGCCCTCCCTGCACTTGCCAAGAAAATAATCCGGTTCAACTCTGAAAACGACGACCAGATGGGGGCACTCCATGCTGCTGTATCGGCTCTCCACAAATTCGATCCAAATCCCCGGTCCACTGATATAAGAGACGTAACCAGGCAGTGTATAGATCTGATAGCTAAGTTTCCGACAATAATCGCTTACAACTATTGTGTACTGAAGGACAGAAACGGGCATTGCCAGTTGATTGAGCCTGACCCTTCACTGAGCACAGCACAGAACTTCCTGATGATGCTTAATGGAGAGACCCCTGACGACTTTACCGCCCACCTTTTTGACCTCGCCCTCGTACTCCATGCTGAACACGGCGGCGGGAACAACTCCACTTTCACCGTGAGGACCGTATCATCAAGCCTGACTGACACCTACATGGCCATATGTGCAGGCATAGCCTCTTTGGCAGGCCATCTCCATGGCGGGGCGAACGAGGCGGTGATGAACATGATGGAGCACATCAAGCGGGATGTAAAGGACTGGAACGACGATGAGGAGATTTACAGGTACCTTGAACTCATCCTGGAGAAGAAGGCGGGGGACGGCTCAGGTAAGATCTACGGGATCGGCCATGCCGTATATACTGTCTCCGACCCCAGGGAGAGGATCTTCAGGGAGAAGGCAAGGATATTTACCGAGAAGGTCGGAAGGACCGATGAGTTCAATCTCTATACAAAGGTTGCAGATCAGGCTGTGAGGCTGATAAGGAAGAAAAAGGGCAAGAGGGTCTGTCCCAATGTGGACTTCTTCTCAGGCTTCATCTACGACATGATGGGCATTCATCATGAACTCTACACCCCCATATTTGCAATGTCAAGGATTGCGGGCTGGTCTGCCCACAGGATTGAAGAGATTATCCAGGGGAGGCTTATAAGGCCGGCTTATATATCCACCCGGGATGAAACCAGAAAGTATCTTTCCCTTGGGGAGAGAAAGCCCGCCGATGACTGATTCATCCAGGGTCTTTCTTGCTGCTGCGGGAACAGCCTTCCTGCTGGTCTCGATGCTTGACGAGCTATTCAGGCCCGAGCCGTCAATGAACCTCCACCGCCAGGGACTTATTCTCTATCTGGGCGGGCTTACGGTGATGATTCCCTATCTTGTTTTTGCCCTGAGAAGGCGTTTCAGGAAGGGGAATGCCTCAGGCTCCAAGGAGGGACTTGATCAAAATTGACCGTTCCTCAAGGGTAAGCTCGAGGTAGAGAGTACTCTCCATAAGGATGCTGATGATCTCTCTCATCTTCTCATTGTCCTTGGTCAGGGCGTTCATTGTTCTCTCCTTAAAGGCTGTCCTGTCAAATATTTTGCATTTTCTGTGCCAGAAGCATTTCTTATGTGTTAGGCCCCTGGTTTATCATAGTGAAAGGACCGTCCGGGGATGGTATTACCTGGCAATTTCGTTATAAATCAATGGGTTAGCAAATAAGGCCGTTAGAGGGTGGATTGAAGGCATAAAGCGACTCAGCCATCTTCAGGGGAATCTGCTCAGTTCTTTTTCCATTTCATGCGGGGATTTTTTCCTCATATCAGTGTCACAATCAGGACAATATCACCCATTTACGATCCTCTCGATCCCCATATAGGGACGCAGGACCTCGGGGATAAGGACCGTCCCGTCCTTCTGCTGGTAGTTTTCTATTACTGCAACGAGGGTTCTGCCTATGGCAAGGCCGGAGCCGTTCAGGGTATGGACAAACTCCGTCCCCTTCTTCCCAGACCGGCGGAACCGGATATTCGCCCGCCTTGCCTGGTAGTCTTCGAAGTTGGAGCAGGAGGAGATCTCGCGGTAACGCTTCTGTCCCGGGAGCCAGACCTCAATATCATAGGTCTTTGAGGCCGAAAACCCGAGGTCTCCAGTGCAGAGCACAACCACCCTGTAGGGAAGGCCCAGTTTCTGGAGGATGTCCTCTGCATCGCGGGTGAGCCTTTCCAGTTCATCGTAGGAGTCTTCTGGTTTTGAGAACTTCACCAGCTCCACCTTGTTGAACTGGTGCTGTCTGATAAGCCCCCGTGTGTCCTTTCCGTAGGAGCCTGCCTCCCTTCTGAAGCAGGGGGTGTAGGCGGTATAGTAGAGGGGAAGGTCCTCTTCCCGGAGTATCTCATCCCTGTGGATGTTCGTTACCGGGACCTCTGCCGTGGGTATCAGGTAGAGTTCAGGATCAGCGGTCCTGAAGAGGTCCATCTCGAACTTCGGCAACTGGCCGGTACCGGTCATGGTCTCCCGGTTTACCAAGAGGGGGGGAAAGACCTCCCTATAGCCGAGGGCTGTGTTATGGTCGAGCATGAAGTTCATCAGTGCCCGTTCAAGCCTCGCCCCGGCCCCCTTCATCAGGGAAAACCTCGCCCCGGCGATCTTGGAGGCCCGGTCGAAATCCATGATATCAAGGGCCTCTCCTATGTCCCAGTGGTTCAGGGGTTCAAAATCAAACTCCACCGGCTCTCCCCACCTTCTCACCTCTATGTTGTCATCCTCGTCAGCACCGGTGGGCACGCTTTCGTGGGGAATGTTCGGGACCGTGAGGAGGAATTCCCTGATCCTCTGGTCAATGTCCTTCAGTTTCTCATCCAGTTCCTTTATCCTCTCAGAGACCGTCCGCATCTCCCTTATCAGTTCATCGGCATCCTCACCGGCCTTTTTCTTCTTCCCTATCTCGTCAGAGACGGTGTTCCGCCGGTTACGGAGTTCCTCAACCTCAACTATCACCCTCCTTCTGTCTTCCTCAAGATAGAGAAAATCATCAATGGAGGCCTCCTCATATCCCCTTCTTCTGAGAGACTCCTTAACGATGTCCGGGTTTTCTCTCACAAACTTAAGATCAAGCATGAAAGACTCCTTTCAGGAATTCTTTATGAACAATTATACTAAATACGGATTATTTATCTGAAGCAGGAGGCCGGATCATGACACTGACTATGGAGATTCTCTGGATGGATCGCAGGGCCTTCCGCTTGTTCAGAAAGAGGAGAGAGCTCTGATGCCGGTCAAAGGGCCCGGTGGTACGCCTCAGTTGACCTTCCTGATACCGAAGGGGAAGACCCTCTCCCTCAGGAAGGGAGAGTTTGTGAAGGCCGAGGTCATCAGGATGCTTGGGCCTGGGAGGGTGGAGGTCCGTTTGAAGGGAACAACCCTGACAGCGAGGACCACTTTGCCTCTGAAGCCCGGTGTTCCCGTCTCGCTCAGGGTGGATGGTCTGGATGGAAACCAGATAAGGCTTCATCTCTTAAGCACTCCCTCTGAGAGTGAAGCGGAAATGAGGGAGATCCTTCTTGCCGCCATGCGGTCTGGAAAGATATCCAGGATGAAGGCCAGTGAGATTACCGGCCTGATAAAAAAGGATCTCACCGACCTGCCCTCCTCAGTCAGAAAGGCCCTGCCTGAAATCCAGAAGATAATCGACTTCTTCAAGTCCGGCGAGAACCTCCAGCCAGACAACTTCGGGATGACCGTCAGACAGTCAGGGGGCTTTTTTGAGACCGGACTGAGGATTCTCTTAAGGCGGCTCCTGAGTGAAGAGTCCCTTTTGAAGGAGCCCCCCGCCAGAGGAGGCAGAACTCAGGCTGCCACGCCGGAGAGGCCGGGCAGATCAGGTGAGCCCCCTCCAGAGCCGGCTGGAGCCAGACAGGCCCAGGCTGCTTCCACCCTGATCAGGAGGCATATCGAGTCGGACCTGAAGGGCCTCCTTCTTTCACTCAGGGAGAAACTCACCCGGAAGGACACCCTCCAGATTCTCAGGCAGGAGGGTGTATCTCCCCGGATCTTGAGAGGAACCATAGACCGGCTTATAAGCAATATAGAGCATCACCAGTTCCATTCAGCCCTCTCCGAGACGGTCCAGACCTGGATTCCCCTTATCTGGGAGGACCTAAAAGACGGTGAACTCCGTTTTGAACGGGGAGTTGAGGATGGTGAGGAACGGTCCTTCCGGTGCGCTGTAAGGCTTGACCTTGAAGGCCATGGACGGGTTATAAGTCTCCTCTACTACACGCCGGGGGGGTTCAACCTCCGGTTCTTCACTGAAAGCAGGGAGTTCATGGAGAGGATCATCAGTAATCGTGACCGCCTCAGGTCACAGTTTGAAGAGGCCGGCCTTAATCTTCAGAGCGTCACTGTAAGCCGCGAGATGATTCCGGAGGGGAAAGAGTTTCCTGAAGACAGGGTAGATATCAGGACATGAGATATGCCGGACAGATCAATATGGTGAGGCAAAATGGAAATGCCGGACTTGTAAACGCTATTCGTGACTAACGCATCTTTTTACATATCGAAGATGCCCTGTAGCTTTTTAGTCGCATCGAGACCGCAGGGTTTTCAGCGTAAACAGGGGGGAACAGGCCACCGCCCCTGCCCCCCTGTTAAACAAACCGTCAAGCCGTCCTCTTTCTCAGAAAATAGATTGCCATCGTACCACTTATCAGGATGAAAAACACCATCCCGTAATACCCAAGGGCCGGTACGCCCACCGCTGACTGTCTTTGGCCAAGGTAGTCATGGACAAAGACATCCAAGCTGCCATTGGTATCCCCTGTAACAAGGTTGCTGGCATCGGATTCAAAAGCCACATACCTCCCGTCTGACGATATGCTGGGATAATGACTATCACTATTACTTTCATTGCCTGAAGAGTCCACGCTCACCCTCACCGTCTCCCCGGTCTGAAGATCATGGACAAAGATATCTCTGACTCCATTGGTATCCCCTGTAACCAGGTTGCTGGCATCGGAGACAAAAGCCACATACCTCCCGTCTGATGAGATGCTGGGATCATAACTATTACTATTGCCTTCGTTTCCTGAAGAGTCCACACTCACCCTCACCGTCTCCCCGGTCTGAAGATCATGGACAAAGATATCGAAGATCCCGTTGGTATCCCCTGTAACAAGGTTGCTGGCATCGGATTCAAAAGCCACATACCTCCCGTCTGATGAGATGCTGGGGGAATAACTGTCACTATTGCCTTCGTTTCCTGAAGAGTCCACACTCACCCTCACCGTCTCCCCGGTCTGAAGGTCATGG
>WFTX01000157.1 GCA_015485235.1 Nitrospirota bacterium
GTTGTAAAGGGATCAAGGATAAGGGGGCCGGTCAGGGTCGGTGCTGGAAGCGTAATTGTTAATTCCTTTATCGGCCCCTATACGAGCATAGGGGAGAATGTGAGGGTGGAGGATTCCGTGATAGAACACTCCGTAATTCTCGATGATACAGAGGTTATATCGATCGAGAGGCTTGAGGACAGTCTCATAGGAAGGGGGGCCAGGGTGCTGGCCGGGGATCACAGGAACAGGGCCCTGAGGCTTATGATAGGGGATGATTCAACTGTTGAGGTATAGTAATGAAATTCAGCAAAGGGAAGATTGAAGGTGTAGTGGTTGAAGAGTTCCGGATATTCAGGGACGACCGGGGCTGGCTTTCGGAACTTTTCAGGAGTGATTCCCTGCCTGAAGGGTTCATGCCTGAGATGGGGTACATATCGCTTACCTATCCAGGTGTGATCAGAGGTCCCCACGAACACAGGGAACAGACGGACTATTTCTGTTTTATGGGACATTTCTCCCTGTATTTATGGGACAACAGGGGAACATCTCCAACTTACGGTAACAGTATGCTCATAAAGAATGCTGAAAAGATGATCGTTATCGTTCCACCGGGAGTTGTCCATGCCTACAGAAATACCGGGGATTCCGACGGACTCGTCCTGAACTTTCCGGACAGACTTTACAGAGGGCCGGGGAAGAAGGACGAGGTCGACGAGGTCCGTTATGAGGCCATGCCTGAAAGTCCGTTCAGGCCTGATGAGCTTGAGGAGGACGCAGGATGAGGCTTCTTGTTACGGGCGGGTGCGGATTTATAGGTTCAAACTTTATAAGATTCATTCTCCAGAAATATGAGGACTATGAGATAATAAACCTCGATGCCCTCACCTATGCGGGGAATCCTGAAAACCTGAAGGATGTCCAGTCCCATGAGAGATACCGGTTTGTAAAGGGCAGGATTGAAGACAGGAACCTTGTGAGGAGTCTTCTGAATGAGGTTGACTGCATTGTAAACTTTGCCGCTGAAAGTCATGTAGACAGGTCGATAGCAGATGCCCAGCCCTTCCTCGCGACCAATATAATGGGATTATACAACCTGCTTGAAGCGGCCAGGGAGACCGGACTCGGCCGCTTCATCCATCTTTCTACCGATGAGGTCTATGGAAGCCTTGATGACGACGATGGTTTTTTTACCGAAGACTCTCCCCTTTCCCCCAACTCGCCTTACTCTGCATCAAAGGCATCGGGAGACCTCCTTGTGAGGGCCTATATGGCTACTCATGGGTTTCCTGCCATCATCGTGAGGCCCTCAAACAACTATGGCCCCTATCAGTATCCTGAGAAGTTCATCCCCCTCATGGTCACAAATCTGATAAACGGCGGGAGGATTCCGGTTTATGGGAGGGGGGATAACATCAGGGACTGGCTCTATGTGGAAGATACCTGCAGGGCCCTTGACCGGGTTCTTCACGAGGGAAGTCCTGGTGAGATATACAATGTAGGAGGCGGGAATGAACGGAGGAATATTGATGTTGTGAAAGCCGTTCTTGATCTGATGGGGGAAGGCGTGGAAAAGATAGAGTATGTGCCGGACAGGCCCGGACATGATTACCGCTATGCCGTGGGATCGGAGAAGATAAGGAACGAACTCGGCTGGTCTCCTGAGGTCGGCTTTAAAGAGGGGCTCGAACGGGTAGTGAGGTGGTACAGGGAGAACGAATGGTGGTGGAGGCCTTTGAAGGAAAGACTTGAGAAGGAGAGTAAAGGGTTCTGGACGGACAGAAAATGAGGATACTGGTTACCGGTGCAGGCGGGATGCTCGGGAGAGATATGGTTTCCACCCTCTCCGTCAAGCATGATCTCAGAGGCTTCACCCATGCTGAACTTGATATAACCGACAAGCAGAGACTGGGTGAGGTGCTTTCATCGGAAAGACCAGATCTTGTTATAAACTGTGCTGCCTATACGAAGGTCGATCTTGCCGAGGATGAACCGGAAAGGGCTTATCGTGTAAATGCGATTGCGGTTCACAACCTTGCCTCAATCTGTGAGAGGCTTTCAATCAAGCTCTGTCATATAAGCACCGATTATGTCTTTTCCGGAAGACAGGATGTTCCTTACCAGCCCTTTGACCAGACCGGTCCTATAAATATTTACGGCAGGAGCAAACTTGCAGGCGAGGAGTTCATAAGATGGAGGATGAGGGAGTTCTACATTGTCAGGACAAGTTGGCTTTACGGCGAGGGAGGGCGGAACTTTGTAGGTACGATGAGCAGGCTCCTGAGGGAGAAGGATGAAA
>WFTX01000158.1 GCA_015485235.1 Nitrospirota bacterium
GGGTAAAGGCGGTGGAGGCGGGGCACAAGGTGCTGTTTCTTACACTTGAGAGCCTGATAACGAGGCTGAAGAAGGCCCAGATGGAGCACAGGGTGGACAAGCAGCTGCAGCAGCTTGTCTATCCCAGGGTGCTGATAATAGACGAGCTTGGATATCTGCCGATGAGCAGGGAGGAGGCAGGGCTGTTTTTCCGTCTGCTTACAAGACGTTACGAGAAGGCCAGTATGATAATCACCTCAAACAAGAGCTTTGTGGACTGGGGAGAGATATTCGGGGACCAGGTGCTGGCAACGGCGATACTGGACCGGCTGCTTCATCACTCAACGGTTCTCAACATCAAGGGTGAGAGTTACAGACTGAGGGAGAAAAGGAAGGCAGGTCTTCTTGGAGGAAGACCCCTTCAATCCGAGATGACCCAAAAGGAGGTGAAATCAGAGGAAACAGATGAGGAATTAACAAGTTGATGGATATTTTTTTGCCTGAAAACCGGACATCTTATTTCCCTGAAAAGGGGACATTTAAGATTCCTCTTGACAATGGCTCCTGTTCTCTATGAGCCGACTGTCAACATCCCAGGGCTGCCCTTGCTTTTCCCTCATTGGTTCAGACGATTTGGCCTTTACGTTCATCATCTGCCCGTGACGACGCAGGCGGCCTATGATTTTGGGGTCGAGATCTGGGGCTACCCGAAGATTGTAGCTGAGATCAACTTCGAGGATGCAGGTCGGGTGCGCCGCTGCCGACTCCGAGCCGGGGGGAAAGACATCGTGACCTTACAGGTGAAAAAGTTGGCTACCAGAGCCAGATCTATGAACTACTATAGTTACACAGTCAAAAACGGCCAACTCCTGAGGACACTGATTCAGACCCAAGGAGAGTACGGGATTGCCCGGTTCAGAGGAGGTGCGTCGTATACTCTGGGTGATCATCCCATTGCCGAAGAACTGCGGGCACTGGGGATTGCCAAGACAGCCGTGGAGTGCCTCTATGCACCTCAAGTGCAGAGCATGTTACATCCAGCAGGTGAACGTCTGCCGCTGTAGTGTGTAAGGCACTTCGCTTAACCCTAAGGTTATTAACACGGCCACGAAATAGGCTAATATATGTTATAATATAGGCATGGAGAAGATAGATGCCAGAAGATTACCGAAAGCAGCATTGGAAGAGAAGCGTCGCCAAGCAGTAAAGTTAAAGGAAAAGGGGATGACTTTAGAGGAAGTAGGGGAAATCGTCGGTGTACATCCAATAACGGTATGCAAGTGGCATAAGGCGTACAGGGAAAGAGGGATGAAGGCACTGAAACTCCGGCGTCGTGGACGCAGGGAAGGAAGTGGCCGGCGGTTAAGCAAAGAACAGGAGAAGGAGGTAAAGAGATTACTGGTAGAGAAGACCCCTGATCAGCTGAAGTTTCCCTATGCGTTGTGGACGAGGGAAGCAGTAAGGGAGTTGATAAAGGAGAAGTGCGGGATAGATTTGCCGATACGTACAGTAGGGCATTATTTAAAGAGGTGGGGGATGACTCCCCAGAAGCCGATAAAGAGGGCCTATGAACAGCAACCTGCGAAGGTAAAGAAGTGGTTAGAGGAAGAATATCCTGAGATACACAAGAGGGCCAAGGCCGAGGGGGCAGAGATATACTGGGGAGATGAGACGGGGATGAACAACACGAGTTATATAGAGAAGGGATATGCGCCGAAGGGCAAGACACCAGTTGTGAGGGTAAACGTCAGGAGAGAGAGCATAGGGATGATATCTGCGATAACGAACCAGGGCAAGGTAAGGTTCAAGTTTTATGAAGGTGGGATGAATGCGGAGATACTGATAGATTTCATGAAGCGGCTGATAAAGGCAAGTGGGAGGAAGGTGTATCTGATACTTGATAATCTGAAGGTGCATCATGCGAGGGATGTGAGGGATTGGCTGGATGAGGATAAAGTCAAGGAAAAGATAGAGGTGTTTTATCTGCCTTCGTACTCACCGGAATTGAATCCTGATGAGTATCTTAACTGCGACTTAAAGAGGGCAGTAAGGAGTGGCAAGCCGTCAAGGACTAAAGCACAATTGAAGAAGAAGGCATTAAAGCACATGAGGAAGCTGCAGCGCAAACCAGCACGGGTGAGAAAATACTTTGAACATGAGAGTATAAGTTATGCAGCATAGTTAGTATATTTGATGGCCGGGTTAATAACAGATCTGATCAGTGGTCTAAAGGATGTTTTGAGTATATAAGGCCGTTCGGCTTCCGCCGAGCCGACACAGGGATTCGCTTACATGAATCACCATGTATTGATAATGAAAAATTCAGAGCTTCTCCCCGGATACAAGACATGGGGAGAAGACTCCATGAGGATACCCCCTGCCTCGGGGGAAGAATTTATATATCTGTAATGTTAAAACAGACTGAAAGGAGGTTAGTATGGCAACTATCAGGAGATCAGTTGAGATCAATACCCCCCTTGAGAAGGTCTTTGATTTTGTATCAGCCCCGGGGAACTGGACCAAATATGTAACAAGCCTGATCTCAATTGACAATGTCTCTGACGATCCGATCAAGGCGGGTACGACCTTTGACTGGACCTACAGGATGCTGGGTATGGATTTTCAGGGTAACGGCAAGGTCCTTGAGTATGAAAAGAACAAGAGGTTCTCCATCAGGATGGAGGGGCACTTTCCTATCACTGAGACATATGACTTTGATGGTGATGCCTCCAGGACCACACTCACTGTCCAGATAGATTATGACCTTCCGGGAAAACTCCTTGGTGTCCTTGCCGACAGGATGGTTGTAGAGAAGCTGAATGTCAAGGAGGCTGACACGGTGCTGGACAAGGTGAAGACTCTCTGTGAGGAAGGGGGATAAAAACTGGTTAAGATCGAGGTTTGAGGTTAAGAAGAAAGCTTATAGCGGGTAGCGTGTAGGGAGTAAATGACAGGCTTAGGTTAAGTAACCTGATTCCTTAATAACCATCCCTTACGGTTTACCTCAACGTTGCATTAAGGAAGCAGGGGGCCACTTCAGGGCAGTTTATGCAAGTGTAAGACAGATCAGGCCCTGTTACAGGGCCTCATGGAGATGACTTCCCACATATCAGGGGGGATCTCGTTTATCATCTCCGTTATCGAGTAGGTGGCGCCGCACGACGTGCAGCGGAGCCTGACGGCCCGTCAGCTTATCATCAGGGTGAGGGGCTTGTGGCATTTAAGACAGAGAGGTTTTTCCGACTTATTGGAAGCCATACTCTGTCCACCTCTTTGTGACCAGATCAATAATCTCTGGACTCATCTCAATATCATCAGGCCATTTACGCTGAAACCCCTCTGAGGGGAGTTTCTTGGTTGCATCTATCCCCATCTTCCCGCCGTAGGCAGGGATCGGCGAGGCGTGCTCCAGTACGTCGAGGGGGCCTTCAAGTATTACCACATCCCTCCTGGGGTCAACGTTGTTTCCTATTCTCCAGACGACCTCCGAGGGGTCCTGCACATTAACCCATTTATCAACAACCACTATCATCTTGGTAAAACTCATCTGCCCCATCCCCCAGAGGGCATACATCACCTTTCTTGGATGACCGGGATATCTCTTGTCTATGGAGACGAGAGCGATGTTGTGAAACACCCCCTCAAGGGGGAGGTTGATGTCCACGATCTCGGGAAGCTGTTTTTTCATAAGTGGAAGGAAGATCCTCTCCGTAGCCTTTCCTATATAACAGTCTTCCATGGGTGGTTTCCCAACGATTGTGGCAGGATAAATGGCATCCTGCCGGTGGGTGATACAGGTGATATGAAAGACGGGGAACTCATCGGTAAGGGAATAGTATCCGGTATGGTCACCAAAGGGGCCCTCAACCCTCCGTTCACCTGGTTCGCAATAGCCCTCAAGTACGAATTCGGAATTTGCCGGAACCTCCAGGTCAACGGTCTCACACTTTACAAGTTCTACGGGAGACTTCCGGAGGAAACCAGCAAAGAGCATCTCATCGATGCCCTCCGGGAGGGGGGCTGTTGATGAGTACATCACTGCAGGATCAGAGCCTATCGCCACAGCTACCTCAAGCCTCTTACCGAGTGCTTCGGCCTTCCTGTAATGGCGGGCTCCGTCCTTGTGCATATGCCAGTGCATTCCGGTAGTCCTTGAATCATAGACCTGCATCCTGTACATCCCGCAGTTTCTTTCTCCGGTCTCGGGATCCTTTGTGAAGACCATGGGAAGGGTTATGAACCTTCCGCCGTCCTGGGGCCAGGTCTTAAGAACGGGAATACTCTCCAGCGAAGGATTGTCCCTGATGATCACCTCTTTACAGGGACCGTTTTTCACATACCTGGGCAGAAAGTCGCTCAGACGTTTCAGTTTTGGAAGGGTCTTCAGTTTCTGGATGATGTTTGTCGGGATCTCCGGTTCAAGAAATTCGAGTATCTCCTTCCCGATGTCATCAAGGTCGTCAACCTCGAGGGCGAGCCTCATCCGCTCGAAACTTCCGAAGAGGTTTACAACACAGGGGAAGGCCGCACCTCTGGGTTTTTCAAAGAGAAGGGCAGGCCCGCCGGCCTTTACGACCCTGTCATTGATCTCCGCGATCTCCAGTTCAGGATCCACTTCAACGGGGACCCTCTTCAGAAGGGCCCTCTGTTCCAGAACCGAGATGAACTCCCGCAAGTCTTTGTAAGCCATCGGACCTCCTTTGAGATGAACACTTATCGGTTAATTAAAAAAACTAAATTGAGCGATTCTACTGCTAATGATATCTGGATATCAGACTATGGGGCTGGTGAAGGCGGGGAGTAATCCCCATTTTAGCAATACCGCTTTATCCATACACCAGCTGCCAGTCTTTCACCCGTCAGGTTGATAATCATCCTTTTTTGTAATTTAATCATCATTGCATTAAATGGGGTTATGAGACGCCTTCGCCAGATACTACTGTAATGAATCGCTCAATTCAGGTAATTATTAAACCGGTCATTAGTAAAGTCTCTCAGGACAGGCGGGTCTCCCTCAAAACCGGATTTGATGCGATGCTGTTTCAATT
>WFTX01000159.1 GCA_015485235.1 Nitrospirota bacterium
CCTGACCCTGGCCTCAAGAAAACGTCTCATAACAGCCCTCTCGATAGATGTAAGTGATCTGCCACATTCCTCGACGCATTTTCGGCAGAGTTCTTCCAGAAATTTTTCTTCAAACTGTATTATCCTGTTTTTCACAAAAATACCTCTGTTTATATTATAATTATTTCAGCAAGAAAGATTGGTGAATTGACAAACCACACAGAATATGTTAAAAATTATATAGTTTACATATTAATAGACCATGCCAGTTACGAAGCCATTTGATATAAGTTACGCACTTGGTCTCTGAGCTGTTCAGCAAAGGAAATCTTCAACAAGGGAGGTGATAGAGTAAGGTTTTCTGCAGTTTGCAAACATCCAAACCAAGGAGGTAACAGATGAAATCAGTGTCAAGGTATGTTCTTTTGCTGGGATTAATCATTCTTGTTCTTCCCCTTCCCGTTCTTGCAACAAACGGCGATAACATGATTGGTATCGGCCCTATCTCCCGTTCCATGGGAGGAGTGGGAATCGCCGCCCCCCAGGATGCAATCAGCGCAGTTTTCTCAAATCCTGCAGCCATGTGTTTTGGTCCATTCTGCCCAGGATCGGAATTTAATTTCTCAGGGACTCTTTTCATGCCCCATGTGGATGCCAGGATAACCCTCAGTCCAGTTCCTCCGAACCCAATGATGCCAACAGGACTCCCCGGAGGTTCCGTCGAGGTAAGCAGTGACTTCAAGATCTACGGCATACCGGCGATCGGCCTTTCCGTCCCCATAACCACCACATTCCCGCTTTGGAGGTTCGGAATCGCCGCCTATGGCGTTTCCGGGCTTGGTGTGGACTACAGAAACAGCAATATCGATACGGCTTATGACGATTTCCTCATGGGGCCAGGATCCACCGCCTTTGATGGCTTTGGTGACCCTCCTATCATTGCAGGGGAATACACCCAGCTTCAGATCATGAAGTTCGCCCCCACCGTAGCCTATCAGCCCAATGAGAAACTCTCCCTGGGGCTTTCCCTCCATATCGATTATGCCAACCTCGATCTGAACAATGGCTCTTCCTTCAATTACGGCTTCGGAGCCCAGTTAGGGGTCATCTATAAGGTAAACGACATGATCACCCTTGGAGCCACATATACCACCCCGCAGGAAGTGAAACACGAAAACGTTAATGACTTCGATGGTGATGGTGTGCTGGATGACCTGAAGCTTGAGGCACCTCAGCAGGTCGGCATCGGAGCGGCCTTGGATATCATTCCAGGCAAACTCCTCGTCGAGGCCGATGTAAAGTGGATTAACTGGCAGGATGCAACAGGATATGAGGACTTCGACTGGGACAACCAGTGGGTCTTTGCCATAGGCGCACAGTACAAACCGATCAAGAATCTTGCCGTACGGGTGGGTTATAACTATGGAGACAACCCCCTGAAGGTACACGACAATTTCATCGGCGTTGATCCTGCAACAGGCATGCCCGCCATGAGTACAGTCCAGGGCAAAAGCCTTCCCACTTATTACTATGAGACCTTCAGGATAATCGGGTTTCCTGCAATCGTCCAGCATCATTTCACCCTTGGAATCGGCTACGAGCTCTCCAACAAGTTCGCCCTACACGCCGGCTACATGCATGCCTTTGAGGAGACGATCACCGAGAAGGGCACCACCCTCTTCGGACAGCCCGTTGAGATCCAGTCCACTCTGAGCGAGGACAGCCTCGAGTTCGGCCTTACCTGGAGGTTCTGATCGACTTACAGACCTGCGCATACAGAAAGGGGAGTGGACATCCACTCCCCTTTCTTGTTCACGCTATAAACACACACAAAGACCGGCAGATGCAATCAGACGGTTACTTCCTTTATCGTCTCCCCGGTCTGTTCCATCAACCGGCAATGTCCCTCAAGGGCTGGAATCAGGTTAATCCTCTCTATTGATGGTGGTGTAACAAGGACAACGGAGACAAGACACATGAATCCTATCTCCACCCTTTCTCCGTCATCCCTTCTGAAACTTATCACATACCCCCTTTCCCGGTCATCTCTGCTGTAAAATGTCTTAATCTTGCTTTTGAAAAGCCTGTTGGCTTTTCTTATTATTCCCTTGATCTCCCCTGCAGGGGCGATAAGGAGGAAGTCATGGGTTCCTACGGTTCCCACAAAACTTCCCTTCACCTCCTTAGATACGGTCTTGAGTATTCCTGCAGCCCACTGGATTGCATCGGTATGTCTCTCAGAGCCGTATTTAAGGAGATAGGGATGGATATTTGCTATTCTCAGATAGGCGATCCCGTATCGGCCGATCTTCGGAAAAACCTTCTCGATCTTGCTCAGAACAGCAGCCCTGTCCGGCAGCCCTGTCAGGTAGTCGGGCCAGAGAAAGGGGTTGTCCTGCTTTTTCCTGAGGGCATCAATATATTCCTTTGCCTCCCGCAAACCCATAAAACCTCCCCGCTTTTTCTGTTTTCTGTATCATGGTGGTCCCACCTATAAGATTATATATAATAAGGAGGGCTTTGTCAAATAAAAAGGATGTCTCACGTACAGTTAACGGTTCACCCGAATTGAGAGTTTTTTTACAATACGGGCAGGTGAAGGCGTCTCGTAACCCCATTTAATGCAATGATTCCTGGATTAAAAACTGGAATGCCTGTTAACAAGAAGGGCGCTTGGTGTTCTGACTGTAAGGTATTGCTCAAATGGGGATTACTCGCCCCCTCCACCTGCCCCAAAAGGGTGTTCCTGATAATATCGGCATAAGAATCGCACAATGCATGTATTGGACAATCCAGCCCCCCCATCGGTTATAATTTCCTATGGAAAAAATCTCTCAGGAAAGGCTTGAGGAGGCCCTTGAGCTCCTCTGGATCTTAAATGAAGAAAAAAAGGGCGGGATGAAGCTCTTCAAGGGCTGCTCCGACGATGATGGCATAGAAAGTGTAATAGATGAACTGGAGACTAAAGGATTGATAACCATCAAGGGAGAGGAGGTCCAGTTTACTCAGGAAGGACGGACGATAGCCCGTGGCATCATCCGGAGACACCGTCTTGCAGAGAGGCTCTTTGCCGACGTCTTTGAGATGAAGGAGGAGTCAATCCATGAAGACGCCTGCCGGATGGAACATATATTGAGCGAGGAACTCACTGACAGCGTATGTACCTTCCTGGGACATCCTCCGACCTGTCCCCATGGAAAACCCATCCCCCGGGGAGAATGTTGCAGGAAATACAGCACCAGCATTGAACCCCTTGTAGTAAGGCTCATAGATTTCGAGGTCGGCGAGAAAGGGAGGATAACCTACATCGTACCGACAGAGCCCTCAAGGATCAACCGATTGAACTCTATCGGTATTTACGCAGGTTCTGAACTGAAACTTCTAAGAAAATGGCCTTCCGTTGTGCTTCAGGTGGATGAGACCACTGTGGCTGTTGATCCTGAAATAGCAAAGGAGATATTCATCAAACGTCTCTCCTGAGCGGGAGAAAAACCCTGAATGTGCTCCCTTCGTCCACACGGCTTTTCACCTCTATCCTGCCTCCGTGTTCCTGGACAATCCGGTAACTTATGGGAAGGCCGAGACCTGTCCCCTTATCCTGTTTCGTCGTAAAGAAAGGCTCAAAGATCCTCCTGGAAACATCATCGGGAATCCCCATCCCCGTATCTGCAATAGCGATCATCAGGTACTGCCCCATTGTCTCGGTCTCTATCACAAGATCTCCCCCTTCGGGCATGGCCTGTATTGCGTTGTTTATCAGGTTCAGGAAGACCTGTTTTATCTGGTTTTCATCAACCAATACCTTGGGTACGTCAGTGTATTTCCTGTGTACCTTCACCCGGGACTGTTTTATATTTGGTGATACCAGCTTGAGGACACCATCAATAGTGTCATGGACATCCACTTCTTTCAGTTCCAGCTTCCTTTTTCTTGAAAATTCCAGGAGTTGCTGGACAATCTCACGAGCCCTCAGTGACTCACTCTCGATTATGGCAAGATCCCTCTTGATGTTTTCCGGGTCTTCCTCCTCGCTGAGGAGTTCCGAATAACCAAGAATCGTGGTCAGGGGATTGTTGATCTCATGGGCCACATTTGCAGCAAGTTCCCCGACTGCTGCAAGTTTTGCACTCTGTACAAGCTGTTCCTGAGCCTCTTTGAGCCTCCGCATCTGCTCATGCAGGTTCTGGTAGAGTTCCACATTTTCAAGTGCTACGGCAAAGTTGTTTCCCATTATGCTCAGCAACCTGATATCCTCTTCAGTAAAGTCTCCCGCCTTTTCGTTCTTAAACAGCAGCAGGCATCCAGCGAGTTCTTCCTTCTTTCTCAACCAGAAGAGGAGAATATTGCAACCGTGACAGCTAAGGCTGAAAAACCGGCCAAGGACCGGATGGTCTCTCCTGAGATGCACCGCCCGTCGTCCGCTCTCCTGATATATCCGGTATACCTGACCGGGTTCACAGGCAACATCCCTGAGGGCATCTTCATCAACTCCAATAAAAGGCGGGACTGGCCTGAAAGCCCCATCATCTTCCCTGAGCATTGTAACTATACCTTCAAGTCTCAGGATTCCCCTTATACCCTCCACCATCTCCCTTATTACATCTTCCCTTTCTGATGCAATATGGAGCGAGAGAGTAGTCTTGTATAGGACCCTGAGTTTCTCCATATAGGAGAGGGTCTTCTCATATCCCTCCTTCAGGGAACGGCTCATCTCGTTGAACGTGGCTGCAAGTTCCCCGAACTCTGTTGAATCCATGTAATTGACCTTGTATCCAAGCTTGCCGGCACTGATCATCCTTGCTCCCTTGATAAGTTCCTCAACGGGGGTTAATATCTCCCTCGTGAGACTGGCAGCAACCACAAACCCGAAAAGCATCGTAAGAAAAAGACTTGCCAGAAGGAGGTTCTTGATCGTCTTTACATCATGGAGGGCTCTCTCAGTCCGCTCCTGAAGACTCTGGTTAGCCACAAAGGTCATCTCATTGGCCTCATTCAGAAGCACGTCCCCTATTTCAACGGCTGCCCGTTGGAGGCGGTTCACTCTTTCAGGATTTGCTGTTGTGGTGATAAAGGCGCTCAGGGCATCCTTATACTTCTCTACATACTTTGTAAGCCTGGTAAGGCGTCTGGTTATTTCCGGGTTATGGTGGCAGCCAAGGCACTTCCCCACCGCCCTGTCAAGAGACTGAACATTGTCAACAATCACATCCAGTTCTGAACCAAAGGTTGTACCTATCGTGTAGAGGTGTTTCTGGACAGTCTGGAGATTTATCACCAGGTCCTGCCGGAGTATCTCCACCCTGTGCAGTGTAATGAGTGAGTTCAGGTCACTCGACGTCCTGGTAAGAGAGATAATTGCTATTCCTCCACCTATCCCGAAGAGCAAAAAGATGAAGAAGAGGTATTTAATGATCTTTCTTCTCATCGAAGAATCACCTCCCCTTCAGGGTGGTTCTGTAGTCATAGTCTTTCAGCCCGATCCCTATCTCTTTCATAATCCTTATGACAGGGGCAAAATCATTCCTGCTGGCAGGGGTGAAACCGGAAAGCCCCATCTCCTGAAGAACCTTCATGCCCTCATGGTCCTTCTTCATCCCGAGCAGCAACTCTCTTATCTTTCTTCTCATCTCTGGAGGCAAATCAGTCCTCAGACAGAACGTACCCTCAGGCATGGGAGGAGATTCAGCAAGCACCATCAGTTCATCTGCTATGGTTTTGTCCTTTCTGATAAGATCATTGAGAACCGTATCCTTGAGGCTTCCTGCATCGGCCCGGCCATCAAGAACCGCGAAAACGGCCGAATCATGGCTTCCAGTAAAGTAATACTCCGAGAAAACCTCCTTAAGGCTGTTGAAGCCCGCTTTCCTCAGGTAATATAACGGAAAGAGGTAGCCGCTCACAGTCGCCCTGTCAACAAAGGCAAATACCTTCCCCTTCAGATCCCCTGGCTTACGTATGCCGCTGTCCCTCCTGACAATGATCACTCCCCTTGCAGAAGAGCGGCCATCCAGGCTCACCGGTCGTGCCACCGGCTCAACCTTCAGGAGTTCAACCGCCAGGGCTCCTGTGAGATCACCGAAGAAGGCCCCATCCATGCCCCGCTGGCTGAACCGGTCTATGATATCCCCATACCTGCTGAGTATTGTCAGCCTGACCTTTACTCCCAGCCTCCCCGAAAGATAGTCAGCAAGGGGTCTGTATCTGTCAATCTGGCGAAAAATATTCCGTTCAGGGATCAGCCCTATCAGAAGATAGCGCTTACCCGTTTCACCTCTGAGAGAAGGAATGGAAAATAAAAAGAAAAAGATGCAGAGGGGGATCAGGCACCTCAATAAAACCCTCATCGAATCACCTCGTCTGCCTCGGTAAGAAGCTCGAGGGGGATATCTATTCCCATTTCCTTCGAGATGGCATAGTTAAAGACGAGTCTGTTCCGCCTCACAATCTTGAAGTCTCCTTTCCTTCCATTCTTCAAGTAGCCAACAAGCAACCCGGAAAGCTCCCTGCCTATCAAGAAAGGGTCAGAGTAAAGAGAAAGCATGGCCTTATCTTCAAGGCCACCTGAGGAGGTTACCACCCGAATTTTTTGCCGTTTCACTTCTGAAGCATATTCAGGGAAGTATCTGAGCATGAAGGCACTCCCCGTAATATAAAGACCGTCAAGGTCAAAAAGTCTCAGCTTCTCACCTATCTCGCTCGATTTATGGACAGGAAGCATGACAGGTTCGAGACCCAGAGCAATGCACCTCTCCTGTACCTTCCTGGCTTCTTCCACGGATGTCCTTTCAGGAGGAAAAAAGAATATGCCAATCCTCTTGACTGAATCCATCTTTCTCAGATACCTGAGAAGGCTTGTGACAGGAAGGGTATACTCAACCCCACCGGCAAAATGGGCATTTTCCAAGACAGTATCATTTGAATAAAGACCGGCATAAAAGACCGGGACATCGCTTATTTCATACTTGACTGTCTCTGAGGTTCCTGGCCCGTAGGTGATTATTATTGAGGCGTCATAGACATAGAGCTTTCTGAGGGCATTGCTCCAGGCTATTGGATCGGGATGAGGTTTCTGGACAAGAAAATCAATCTTTCCATAAATCCCTTTCTCCTTTAGGGTTTTTATAAAATATCTGTGTATATCCCGGTAATAGGGAACATCTGCTGAAAATACAACGCCCACCCGCACTTTATCTCCTGCAGAAGCCGGAACCGGGGGAGTGGAAACTACGGCAAGCAGAAGAAAAAATGAGAATGCCAGACACCAGAAGGACCGTTTAACTTTATTTTGATTACTGATTGCCATACCCCCTCTGTCGCGACCTCACCACCTTCCAGAGACTATCATGAACAACCTGAAGGACTCTCCGGAATTTCTCTCTTCCTCTTTGTCATCATATCTCCTGTATGTGACAGAGGGTCTGAACTCAATCCCTGACAGTCCACGTATTCTGCATCCGAGACGCACCTCTGACTCTTCGACCTTCAGTATTGAAAAGGTATCTATCTCATCAGTATCTTCAGCAGTAGTGCTGAACCGGCCTGAAGATGAAACATGACTCAGTGAGGCGTTGAGGCTGATCTTCTCGTGCAACCTGTGGGAGATACTCACCAGATACAGGTTGGACTCATCCGTGTAAGGAACAGAATCCTCGTTAAATGGAATTCCTCCGGCCGCAGTGCCATCACCCTGGAACCTCCCGTAAAGTAACATCTGCCTGATCCTGTTCCTGTAATAACCATATCCAAATGTAACGGAAGTCTTCTCTGAGGGGATAAATGAAGCAACCATAAGGAGGTTATGCGTCCCCCTCTCCCTCTCGCCTCCTTCAAGTACCATTTCAGTACCAGTATCATAATAGCGGAGATTATCCCGTTCATCCCATTTCCCCCGGTAAACCAGTGTCCCGTTAAACCAGGGGAAGGGGGTGAATGTTCCCCTCAGCATTAATTCCCTGGATATGTCTGGTTCCGTATTCAAACGGGGATGCTGGAAGTCGTGAAACCGGATTTCCGCCACAATCTTTGTGTTTCTGAAAGGTCTTCCATAGACCTTAAACCTGTAAACAATCTCCCTTCCTGGATCGTCAAGGAGCAACCATTCATCAAGACCTGAATATCTCTTTTCCCTGAGGTCGACTCCTCCTATCATGGTAATCTTTGATGAAGGTCTGTACCGGACATCAACATTCAGGTCACTCCTCCTGTAGTCGAAGGGCTGACGGACGGAAAACGACTGGAAGCCAGAAGCACCGGCGAGAAACAGGCTCCGAGGAGCATCTTCATCGGTTTTCATGTACCGATACCTTATGAAAAAGCCAAGCTCATGGAAAGGAAGATAACGTATGGAACCTGAGATTCCCCGTATATTTCTACTAACAGTACTGAAGTCATTTCGAGCCCTTGTGCTCATGAAGGTAATGGAAGAGACAAGTCTTCCTGTATAGGATGTATGTAACTTGAGGTAATCCGAGGAACTTTTGATCCCTGGCAGGAGGTTATGGGGATAAAAGCCTGCCTCTCTTGCGGATATTCCCGGATAATAATCATGCATGACCGTCCTTCTTTCAGGCTGGAACTCCTTCTCCCTGTGGAGATATTCCACCTCTACAGGCCCGACATGTCCATTTGCACCGAACCGGTACTCCTCGGTCTCATAATCAACCGGCCTTCCGGTTGAATGGACTCTCATATCAGTCGTGAAATAGCCTGTAAGAAACCTCTGCTGTTTCCAGCTTTCCTTATGGTAGTTGAAATACCTGCCAAAAAGATGAAATGGATAGCCGGGGACCTTCAACCTTACGCTCAACTGGGCCGTCCCCGTATCCTCATGATACTTTCCAGAGGGATCATTCTCAATGTATCCTCTCGTTGTTGAAGGATCCAGATCAGGCAGGAACACCTTCTGTTCGTTATGAACGAATTCTGTCATTACAAGCCGGCTCAACACTATATCCCTGTAAGCGTACCCAGCATCGAGGTAAAGATCATCATCAGAGTGCATGGCAGCCTCAAAATTGAACCTGTGAGGAAGGGGATAGGCCTCCAGGTGACCTTCCAGGACGATGGAATCATCAGGCTCATAATATTCCAGAACCTGATTAGAACCGCTCAGCGAAAAGATATTATATCCTATACCAAGAGAGTAGGACGGGGGATAGTGTTTTCCGGAGTATAGCTCGATAGCATGGACTGGCCCGGTAAGCAGTGTAAGAAGAGTGAGCAGCATGATCAGGCTGGCCATGAGAAGAATACGGCTTCTGCAGGAGCCTCCGCTCACTGTGTAAACCTCCCTTTTCCAGTAGTGGAAGGAAGATCAGTCCCGTGAATCTGGCTGTGACAATTTGTGCAATCTGTATAGAAAAACCGCTTCATCTCCAGTCCGGCTGTCTCTCCGGTATAGGTATTGATCCTGTGTCCCTCATGGCACTGAAGACAGAGAAAAGGAGGCTTGACGAGCAGGAGGTTGTCATTCGGAGAGCCGTGGGGAAGATGGCAGTTCAGACAGTTTTCTGTAAGATCTCCATGTTCATAAAGGAACGGACCTTCCTTCTCACCATGACAGGCAGTACAGGTCTCCCTTACTGTGGGCATCCTCAGTAGCTTCTCAGTAGTAGTCCCATGGGGATTGTGACAGTCCGTACAGAACATCTTACCCTCCCTTACAGGATGATGGCTCGGTAGCATATAGTAAGCTGAAATATCCTGGTGACATTTGAAGCACATCTCAGCAGTCTCCCTGGGTTTGACCTTCAGGTCAGGCCCGCTGTGAATCAGATGACAGTCGGAACAGGAAACGTCATTTACCGCATGAACGCCTGCATTCCATTCATGGAGGTTGAATGTTGCATTGGTTGTATGACACTTAAGGCAGACAAGGCTTTTTGCAGGGGCAGGCAGGGATTTGAAGTCTATAAGTGTCTTATAGTTACAGGCGGTTTTCTTTCCCTTTTTAAGGTTCTCTTCTACAAGTTTCTTTGTAATCCCCTTGATGGCAAGGCTTCCAGGACCATGACAGGACTCACAGTCCACAATGGGCATACCCGAATCCCTGCTCAACTGTACCCCCATTGTACTTGAGTCAAAGGCAGCCCTTATCCTGTCGTGCTCATGACAGGCCGAGAGGCAGTTTTCAGTACCCACATACTCGGCATCCAGCCTTCCGGCTATAAGCCTCTCATAATCCTTCTGGGGGACGATGGGCCTGGATTTTTTGACCTCCTTGCAGCCATAGAGAAAAAACACCCCCACGAGGAAGACAGAAAAAAGTAACGGTATTATTACGATCGTTTTCTTCATCCTCATCCCTTTACGGCAGAACTTTCAAAACAATCAATAAAACAATACTGCTAACTATCATCACATACCCCACCGACCGGGTGCAAGATATGTTAATGAAACCGGGCCTTATATTTCAAACACAATCGGAAGTATCATGGGTCTCCTGTTTATCGCCTTGTAAATATACTTCTTAAGCCCCCCCCTTATTCTCGCCTTCAGGAGAGAAATATCCTGAATGACTTCCGGTTCAAGTGTCCCGAGTATATTGAGTATCACTTCCCTCGCCCCGTCAAGAAAGCCCTCAGACTCCTCTTCGGGAATAAACCCTCTGGAGACGAGATCAGGGCCTGATGATATCCTTCCGGAGGTCTTCTCCATAGCCATTATTACAATAAGAACACCGTCATGGGCGAGTCTTCTTCTGTCCCTGAGGACCATATCCTCTATATCCCCCTTGCCGTCAATAAAGACCCTCCCCGAGGGGACTGTGCCGTTCTTTCTCGCCCCACCGGAGTCTATCTCCAGGACCTCCCCATCGTGCATGATGAAGATGTTTTCGTCAGGGATACCCACCTTTCTCCCCAGATGGGAATGATAAACAAGGTGGCGGTACTCTCCGTGAACAGGCATGAAGTACTCGGGTCTTACAAGATTGAGCATCAGTTTCAGCTCCTCCTTTGAGGCATGGCCGGATACATGGACCTCGGAGACCTTCTCGTAAATAACGTCAGCTCCCCGCCGGAAGAGGTGGTTGATGATCTTGCCGATGGACCGCTCATTTCCGGGGATCATCTTGGATGAAAGTATAACTGTATCACCCTCTCTGATCTTTATACTTTTATGTTCATCCGTTGCAATCCTGGAAAGCACACTCATCGGTTCTCCCTGACTCCCCGTAGTCACAATCACAACCTCTTCGTCTGGAAGCCTGAGGATCTGATCGAGACGGAGCCAGGTATTCTCCGGCATCTTAAGGTAACCGAGCCTGAGAGCGATATCGGCATTGGTAACAATACTCTTTCCGCAGAGGGAGACCTTCCTGCCATGCCTGGCACTAACGTCCACTATCTGTTGGATGCGGTGTATGTTGGAGGCAAATGTGGCGATGATTATCCTTCCCCGTGCTGATGAGAAAATTGATTCGAATGCCCTCATAACCTCTTTTTCCGAGAAAGTGAACCCGCCCTTTTCTGCATTGGTGCTGTCCGAGAGCAGGAGGAGTGTGCCGTTGTCCCCGAATTCGGAAAACCTCCTGAAATCCAGCAGCTCTCCATCAACAGGTGTAGGGTCCACCTTGAAGTCCCCGGTATGGACAATCAGGCCACGTGGGGTCCTTATCCCGATCCCCACGCCGTCAACCACGCTATGGGTGACCCTCACGAATTCAATCTCATATGGACCGAGTCTGACTTCCTCCCGGGGCTTAACCGGAATAAGTGGTGGTTCAAGATGATATTCCCTCAGCTTCTCTTTTATCATACCTATCGTGAGGGGGGTACCATAGACGGGTATCTCCTCAGAGGTCTCCCTGAGCAGGAAGGGTAGTCCCCCGGTATGGTCCTCATGTCCGTGAGTGATTATTATTCCCCTGATATTGCCTGCATTCTCCCTGAGATAGGTGAAATCCGGCACCACGAAGTCCACCCCCGGCATCTCATCATCAGGAAACATCAGACCGGCATCAATGACGATTATCTCTCCGCCGTATTCGAAGACAGTGCAGTTCAGCCCTATCTCTTCGACCCCACCGAGGGGGATTATCCGGAGTGACGGGTTGTTCATCGTTCAGGTGTCAACGGGCAAGAAGAAATTCCAGAAGGGCCTTCTGGGAATGGAGTCTGTTCTCTGCCTGGTCAAAGACCACACTCTCCTTGCCGTCCATAACCTCATCGGTTATCTCCTCGCCCCGATGGGCTGGCAGGCAGTGCATGACAACAACCCCTTCGCCGGCACATCCAAGGAGTGCCGAGTTTACCTGGTATGGCCGGAACCGCTCCCGTTTCTTCTCTCCAAACTCCTCCTCTCCCATGCTCACCCAGACATCAGTGTAAATCACATCGGCCCCACCACAGGCCTCGCGGGGATCGCTGAGTATAACGATATCCCCTCCTGCCTGCCGGACCTCTTCAACAATCTCTGGTGCAGGCTCATAGCCCTCCGGACAGGCGACCGTTAATATAAGTCCCATCCTCCCCGCGGCCTCTATAAGGGAATTCGCAACATTATTTCCATCTCCAACATAGGCAAGCCTGATCCCCTTCAGACGGCCCTTCTTCTCCTGTATTGTCATCAGATCGGCAAGGGCCTGACAGGGATGATGGGTATCACTCAACCCGTTAATCACGGGGATAGAGGCATACTCGGAAAATTCTTCAAGAAGCTCGTGGCTGAAGGTCCGGATTACAACTGCATCCAGATATCTTGAGAGAACCCTCGCTGTATCAGGAATGGTCTCGCCTCTTCCGATCTGGATCTCCTGGGGAGTCATATAAACCGGCTGAGCACCAAGTTGATAGATACCCACCTCAAAGGAGATCCTTGTCCTTGTAGAAGGCTTCTCGAAAAGGAGCCCCACGCTTTTGCCGATCAGGGGACACTCACCTGAAGGACCGGACTCCTTCATCTGGATGGCCCTTTTTATTATCTCCTCTATCTCTGTGGCTGAAAAATCCCAGAGCCTTAAAAAATCCCTTTTCATGATAGCCTCCCGAATATATCGTGAAGAAGATCGATCAGCCTGTCAATCTCTCCTTCAGTAACCAGAAGCGGGGGAGTGAACCTCAGGGTATTACCGGCTGCACAGTTCAGGAGAAACCCCCTCTCCAGGGCCTCTTCCACAACCGGTGTACACTCCCTTGCCAACTCAAGCCCTATCATCAACCCAAGTCCTCTGACATCAAGGACAATGTCTTCATGTTCCTTCTGAAGTTCCCTCAGCCTCTCCATGAAGTATTCCCCCTTCTCCTTGCATTCCTCAAGCAACAACCCGTCCTCGAGGACCTTCTCAAGGGTTGCAAGGGCCGCCTGGGCAGCAAGGGGATTTCCCCCGAAGGTGGAGGCATGGGTCCCCGGGACAAAGGACTTTGCCACCTCTTCCCGGGCAAGCATGGCCCCGATTGGGACCCCTCCGCCAAGCCCCTTGGCAAGAGTAATGATGTCAGGCTCGATCCCGAAGTGTTCATAGGCAAAGAGCCTCCCCGTTCTCCCGATCCCGGTCTGGACCTCATCAAGTACAAGAAGGAGTTCATTCCTGTCACAGAGTTCCCTCACCCTCTTCAGATAATCCGGGGAAGGCACTCTGACCCCTCCCTCACCCTGGATGGGTTCAAGCATGACAGCTGCCGTCTGTGGAGTTATCGCCTTTTCAAGTGCCTCAAGGTCATCGAAAGGTATATACCTGAAACCTTCCAGTAGCGGCTCAAAGCCTTTATGGAACTTCTCCTGCCCCGTTGCCGTCAGTGTCGCCATCGTTCTTCCGTGAAAGGAATTCAGGGCGGTTATGATCTCATGCCTGTCCGGGCCGAAATGGTCATGGGAATACTTACGGACAAGTTTTATCGCTGCTTCATTGGCCTCGGCTCCGGAATTGCAGAAGAAGGCTCTGTCGGCAAAGGAGTTCTCCACGAGTAGTTCTGCAAGTCTGATCTGGGGTTCGATATGATAGAGGTTGGAGACATGTATCAGCCTCTGGGCCTGCTTCTGGACCGCCACTACAACGGCCGGATGGGAGTGCCCCAGCACATTGACTGCTATTCCTGCAACAAAATCAAGATACTCCTTCCCGTTTGTGTCATAAACCCTGCATCCCCGCCCCTTCCTCAGGACAATGGGGAACCGTTTATAGGTGCTCATGAGGTATCTGTTTGATTTTTCAATAAGTTTTTTCATATCAGCCATAAAGCACCTCTTCTTCAGATAGTCGATCCCGACTTGACCATTGCCATGAGGAGCGGGAACATCACCTCGTGATGACCAGTGAGGTAATATCCCTTCCCACCTTCAGCCGTGGGTCTCTGGACCACATTCACCATCGGCCGGTAATGCCTGTTGAAATCCATGGTGACAGATGTAAAGTCTGAAACCTGGCACCCCAGATTCCTTGCCACTGTCAGGGCCTTCAGAAAGACCTCTGGAACCAGGACCGCAGAACCGAGGTTTATGAAGACCCCTCCCTGAAGTTCAGAAACCATCGTAATAAAGGTCTTGAAGTCCCTGTAACTTGTCCGGCCTGTGCTGCCGCCGTCGAACTCAGGATGCATATGTATGATATCAGTCCCTATTGCAACATGTACCGTTACTGGAACACCCAGCCTGTAAGCTGAAGCAAGAAGGCTGAGTTGCCGGTAGGGAAAATTCCTTCCCCTTGAGATCATCCTTCCTATTGACTCACCCAGGCCGAGCCTCTCACGGTCGCCCCTTTTTATGGCATTGTTTATCATCCTTCCCGTCTCAACGGCCATGCCAAAAGAGCCATCGGAGAGTTCAGCAAGTACATCCTCCGATGTCTGTCCCTGGAAGGCCATCTCAAAGTCATGTACAACGGTAGCCCCGTTGGTGGCGATCCCTGTTATAATCCCCTCCTCCATGGCATCGATTATCAGGGGAGAGAGCCCCACCTTGACGGGATGGGCCCCCATCCCCAGGATCACAGGCCTCTCATTCCTCCGTGCCCGGACTATTGCAGCCGAGACCTCCCGGAGATCCTGAGCGGCAAGAAAGGAGGGAAGGGAATCAATAAATTCACTGACCGGGGCATCCCCCTTCAGGGGTTTTGCAAGGCCGGAGAGGTGAACCTTGCTCTTTCTCTCCTTCAGGGAGTATCTTCTCACCATCTTGAGTGATATCCTGCCCTCTTTTTTCATCTCACCGGCCTTCGGTTCCTGTTGTCAGGAACATTTGCATGAACCACCCTTGATCTTAACCACACAGTAGTCCTTCTCTTCCTTCACTTCGGTCTCGCAGCCTGTCATCTCAGCAAACCCTTTCACCATCTTGCCGTATTCGCAGGTATCCACAAGGACTTCCACATCGACATAATTAGTGCACATGCTGGACACCACTTCTTTAATCTTCTTGAGTGGTTCCGGATGTTTCAATCCTCTCACATCTATCTTCATCAAAAACACCTCCTTGTCGATTGAGGAATCCTTCCGGACCGGAAAGAGCCATTAAATTTCTTTTTCTTTCTATATAGAATAACACGATTGTCCCTTTTTCATAAATGTATTGAGCATATGAGTTCCCCCATTAAAAAACAACTTCTTGAAGAGGCAGAGAATGTTAGTGTGAATCGGAAGCAACTGTTTTGATATAATTTCAGATGATCGTCCCTGAAAACATGAAAGATCAGAACGTTATCGCCTTCTTTACGGAAAAGCAGGAGGGTGTGGATCAGAAAGTCATATCCAGGCTCTCGGGTGTTCCGGCCGAGGATATATTCTTTCCTGTCCAGAGGCACACTGACAGTATTGTCCATGTTCCCGGAGCCACTCAGGAGACTGTTGCGGACTCAGTGGTAACAACCGAAAGGGGCGTTCTCTTAGGAGTAAAGGTGGCTGATTGTGTCCCCATCCTGCTATACGACCCTGCAAGCATGGTGGTTGCAGCAACCCATGCAGGCTGGAGGGGAACGGCCGGAGGTATACTCGGGAAGACCATAAAAGTGCTTAAGGAAAGATACAACTCCCTCCCCGATGATATAATAGTCTCAATGGGACCCTCCATAAGGTGGTGCTGTTACAGGGTCAGTGCCGAGGTATTTGAGGCGGTCAGGAGTGCAACAGGCGAGGGAGAGTATCATATCCTGAGGGATGGCGGGATCTGTCTTGACCTCCCTTCAGCCAACAGGGTCCAGGCCCTCCGGGAAGGAGTGCCTGAGGAAAATATCTGGATATCAGAGGACTGCACATTCTGTTATCCCGACCGTTTCAACTCCTACAGATATGACGGCTCGGGGGAAAGACAGGGAGGATTCATAGGTCTGAAACCCTGATAATAAAGAGAGGTCGGGTTAAGCTTAAGGTTGAGACTGAGGTCAAGGTTAAGGTTGAGGCCGGGCAACCTAATAACCTGATAACTTACTAACCCAATGACGAGTGATATAATGACCAATGACTTAATGACAGCTGCATGATTTAGTAAGGAGGAATAATGTCTGAAGAAAGAGTTGTAAGAGCAAAGGATATAATGCAGAAAGAGGTCGTAACGGTGAGACCGGAAACCTCTGTAGAGGATGCAGGCAGGCTGTTCATCGAGAAGGATATATCAGGCGCACCGGTGCTGGACGATGGCGGAAACCTGGTCGGTATAGTCACGGAAAATGATCTCATACGCAAGGAAAAGAGGTTTCACATACCCACCATCATCAGGATATTCGATGCCTTCATCCCCCTCGAATCCGATGCAAGGGTGGAACAGGAGATACGGAAGATGGCTGCCACAACTGTCGGTGAGATCTGCACGACAAAGGTGATCACCATAAGCGAAGATACAGACCTGTATGAGATCGCCACCATCATGGCCGAAAAAAACGTACACTTACTGCCTGTGATGAAAGAAGGGGAAATCGTGGGCATAGTGGGTAAGAAGGACCTGATCAGGGCACTCTCGGGAGTCTGATGCATCAGGCACGGTTCGTCACTTTTAGTGAAGAAGGCACCAGAGAAGTGGGGAGACAGATTGGAGAACTCCTCGTCCCGGGCTCAGTAGTCTGTCTCTTCGGTGAACTCGGGACAGGAAAAACTGTATTCGTTAAGGGACTTGCCTCAGCCCTGGGAATAGAAGAAGATGAAGTAACAAGTGCAAGTTTCGTGATCGTGGCAGAACATCACGGCAGGATCCCCCTCTATCATATAGATCTGTACAGGATAGGCTCCCGGGAGGGACTCAGCACCACCGGGATAGAGGAATATCTCCCTTCAGACGGGATAACCGTGATAGAATGGGCAGAGAGGCTTGGAGATACTGCTGAATGTATGATTATGGTGTATCTGAAAGAGATTGATTATAATAAGAGGGAGATCACTGTTTCGGGAGATGAGGATCTTCTGAAGGGATTGAAGAAAGGCAGAGCAACCCAGTAGCCTAATAACCAATACACCAATATACTACCCAAATTGAGCGATTCTTTCAGGAATGGCATCTAAGGAGGCAGAGGGGTAAAATCGCTCAGCTTAGGTACTGATATACCAATGACAAGTAACCAACGAATGAAAAGAATCGGGATCATTGCAAAGACAGGGCGGCCTGAGTCTGCCAATCTGATCAGGAGCCTCATTCCCTGGCTGGAGGACAGGGGTCATGAGGTCATACTTGAAGGGACTATCGCCTCGGAGACAGGACTCCCCGGAAAGAGCAGGGAAGAGATACCCGGGCTCATAGATGTACTTATAGTGCTTGGCGGAGACGGCACAATGCTGAGTGCGGCAAGGCTCGTTGCAGAGAAGGGCATTCCCCTGATCGGGATTAACCTCGGAGGTCTCGGGTTCATAACAGAGGTAAACCCTGCGGGGATATACGAAACCCTTGATGATCTCCTTGAGGACCGTTGTATAACCGAGGAACGGATGATGATTGATGTACAGGTTGAAAGGGAAGAGCGCATTCTGACCAGACATACCGTGCTGAACGACGTGGTAATAACCAAAGGTGCCCTTGCAAGGATTATAGATCTGGAGACACAGATAGACAGAACCTATGTGACTACCTATAAGGCGGACGGCCTTATAATCGCCACTCCAACCGGTTCGACAGCATATAACCTTTCTGCAGGCGGCCCTATCCTTCATCCATCGATGAATTCCTTTGTGATAACACCCATCTGCCCCCATACCCTCACGAACAGGCCGATTGTGATCTCCTGTGATTCCGCGATAGAGATAAGCCTTATATCCGATAGTGAGGATGTCTTCCTCACCCTTGACGGCCAGGTAGGCCTTTCCATAAGAAAACACGACAGGATCCTGATCAGACGGTCTCCTCACAAGACCAGGCTTCTCATCCCCTGCGAGAGAGACTATTTCCAGATACTCCGGGAGAAACTCCAGTGGGGTAAGCGTTGAAGGATATCAAGATAAACGAGATTATTGACTATCTCAGATACATGGATGCACTGGGCTTCAGTGATCTTCCCCTTCCAGTGCCTGAAACCCTTTGTAACGATGAGTTCTGTCTGATCAGGGAGGTGGCACTGAAGCATCTGATTGAAGAAATCGGGGACTGCAAGAGGTGCAGACTCGCCAAGGAAAGAACCACCATCGTCTTCGGTGAGGGTAATGCTGACGCATCGCTCATGTTTATCGGAGAGGCGCCTGGCGCAGACGAAGACAAGCAGGGAAGGCCCTTTGTCGGCAAGGCAGGCCAGCTCCTAACCAACCTGATTGTGAAGATGGGGCTCAGGAGGGAGGATGTATATATCGCCAATACCGTAAAGTGCAGACCCCCTGAAAACAGGAAACCCAGCCCTGATGAAATAACCGCATGCAATCCCTTTCTCAGAAAGCAGATCGAGATCATCAAACCCAGGGTAATAATGACGCTGGGAGATGTAGCCACACGGACCCTCCTTGGCGAAGTGGGAAGTATTACAAGAGTAAGGGGAAAGGTTTTCGAGCTGGATGACATCGCCGTTGTCCCCACATTTCATCCTTCATACCTTCTCAGAAACGCAAGTAAGAAGTGGGATACCTGGAGAGATGCACAGCTGGTTCTGAAGATACTGGAAGACGAAAAAAAGAAACACAGGGACAGCAACTAAGGGATAGCTGTAACCTCTGGAAAAAACAAAGAATAGGTTCGGGCGGCTCCGTCTGGGAAGGAGCCGCCCGGATGGTTTTTAGAGCTTTACGACATTTATAGCTTTTGGGCCTTTATCGCCCTGCTCAATGTCAAAGCTGACTGACTGACCTTCAGTGAGGGTCCTGAATCCATTATCCTGGATAGATGAATAATGAACAAAGACATCACTGCCGTCTTCACAGGTAATGAAACCATAACCCTTGGTCTCATTGAACCACTTTACCGTTCCTTCTGACATCATCCGCTTCCTCCTTTCTTTAATGATACCAAGCTTCAAGAAAGGTGTACACTCACAAAAAAAATGCCACAGTCAAAAGTTCCTGTGGCTTGTGAGCATACAAAAACTTCTGAAACTTGATTTTAGGTTAGCAGACCCGCAGAGGGTTTGTCAACCCAACGGGCAAGATTAATTCTCCTCCGAGGGATTTACCAATCCCACCACCTTGGGTTAAAATAAAGTATAACAAGTCCATTACGGAGGTGTACGATTATGAATACATTCAGGACATTTATTCTGCTTACAGTCCTCACCCTCTTCTTCCTCTGGGTGGGGGCGGCACTTGGCGGAAGGACAGGTATGACCTTTGCCCTGGTATTTGCCTTCCTGATGAATTTCTTTGCCTACTGGTTCAGTGACAAGGTGGTTCTCAAAATGTACCGGGCAAAGGAAGTTACCGAGGCAGAGGCTCCGGAACTATTCAGCATTGTAAGACAGCTTGCCCAGAAGGCACAGATGCCGATGCCAAGGGTGTATATAATCAATGCTGACCAGCCCAATGCATTTGCAACAGGACGGAACCCATCCCATGCTGCCGTAGCGGTAACCACCGGAATAATGCGGATACTCAGCCCAGAGGAACTATCCGGTGTGATCGGTCATGAACTTGCTCACATAAAGCACAGGGACATACTGATCGGGACAATTGCAGCAACCATTGCCGGTGCAATCAGTTATCTTGCCCATATGGCCCAGTGGGCACTTATATTCGGTGGGTTCAGGGGTGACGATGACGAAGGCGGAAATCCCTTTGCCGCCCTGATCGTGATGATCATTGCCCCCATTGCAGCCATGATAGTCCAGATGGCCATATCCCGCTCCAGGGAGTATGCAGCTGATGAGGGAGGGGCCAGGATCGCCGGGAACCCGCGATACCTTGCAAGCGCCCTCAGAAAGCTCCAGTGGGCCTCCGAAAGGGTTCCGCTCCAGGCAAATCCTGCCACATCCCATCTCTTTATCGTGAATCCCCTCTCGGGTAAGAGCATGATGAAGCTCTTCAGCACCCATCCACCGCTTGAGGAGAGAATCGCCAGGCTTGAAGCAATGAGCGTCTCCCCTTGACTGATCCGGCACCTTTGATTCAAAATAGCAAAGTCTTGGCCGCCAGGGTAGAAGGGCCTGACTCCTCTGCCCTGGTCTGAACAACCGGATTCCAGCCTTGCCGGCACGTACATGCCAGACCCATAAGATGAAGATACTTGTAACCGGTGCAACGGGCTTTATCGGGAGCCATCTTACCGAATCCCTGATCAAGAGAGGATATTCGGTAAGATGCCTCCTGAGAAAGACATCCAATCGAAGATGGATAGAACCATGTATTGTACTTGGAGATAAAAACGGTTCACCTGTTGAAACTGTATACGGTGACTGTCTGGACCGGTCAAGTCTTGAGAAGGCTCTGGACGGAGTGGATGCCGTAATTCACGTCGCAGGGCTCACGAAGGCTGTAAGGGAGAAGGATTTCTACTCCGTGAATGTGAAAGGAACGGAAACCCTTCTTGAGTCCATAAAAGATGCCGCCTCGGGACTAAAAAGGTTTGTCTTCATAAGCAGCCTTGCCGCTGCAGGCCCCAGCCCTGACGGAAAACCCCGCGTTGAAGAGGACGAACCAAGTCCTGTCTCCTTCTACGGCAAGAGCAAGTTAGAGGCAGAAAGGCTTGTTATCAACTCAGATTCCATACCTTATACCATTGTCAGGCCGCCTGCCGTATATGGTCCCAGGGACAGGGATTTCTATGTATTCTTCAAACTGGTAAACAGAGGGATATTCCCCTACTGGGGGAGATCCCTCTATTCAATGGTTTATATTGACGACCTCGTTAATGGTATAATACTCACTATTGAGAAAAAGGTTGCTGAAGGCAGGATATATTTCATCTCCAACAGAGAGAACTACACAAACGAAGAGATAGCATTCACAATAGCCGGGATACTTGGCAAGAAATTACGGAAGGTACGCCTTCCCAGATCGATCATGCCATTCCTTGCAAGTATAGGCGAGAAGATCAAGAGCAAAGGAATTATCAACAGGGACAAGATTCGTGAACTGGGACATGCCTGCTGGATCTGTAATCCGGCCAGGGCTGAAAGGGAACTGGGATTTAAATCAACAGTAAGTCTGGAGGATGGGTTGAGATGGACAGCAGACTGGTACAGGATAAACAGGTGGATATGAAAAAGAGGGATCTCTTCGACAAGTGTATTCGCTTTACAAAGGCACGGGAACTCATGGCAGCTGGTATATACCCGTATTTCAGGAAAATAGAGAGTGCCCAAGACCCGATAGTCTTTATCAACGGCAGAAGACTGGTTATGGTCGGTTCAAACAACTATTTAGGGCTGACCAATGATCCCAGGGTAAAAGAGGCTGCAATAAAGGCTGTCGAAAAATACGGGACCGGCTGTGCCGGATCAAGGTTCCTGAACGGGACCCTTGACATACATGTGGAACTTGAAGAAAAACTCGCCCGCTTCATGCGGAAGGAGGCAGCCCTTGTCTTCTCCACAGGCTTTCAGGTAAACCTGGGCGTAATTTCAGCCCTTGCAGGCAAGGACGATACTGTCATCATTGACAGGATGAACCATGCAAGCATAATAGACGGCTGCAGGCTCTCTTACAGCGAGATAAGAAAATACAGACATAATGACATGGAAGACCTGGAGCGGGTCCTTTCAAACGCCTCAGGCCGGGGAAAACTGATAGTTGTCGACGGGGTCTTCAGCATGGAGGGAGATATTGTGGACCTTCCCGGCGTCCTGGAGCTGGCCAAGAAGTATGGAGCAAGACTCATGATTGACGATGCCCACGGGATTGGTGTCCTTGGAAAGACCGGAAGAGGAACGGCTGAACACTTCGGGGTTGAGGCCGAAGTTGATATCCTGATGGGGACTTACAGCAAGTCCCTGGCATCAATCGGAGGATTTGTGGCAGGGGATGAAGAGGTCATACATTACATAAAACACTTCGCCAGATCACTCATCTTCAGTGCAAGCCCTCCTCCGCCCTCCGTTGCAGCAGTCAGTGCCGCCCTGGATATAATCGACTCCGAACCTGAGAGGCTTGAACGGCTCTGGAAAAACACAAGGCGGATGCTCAGGACCTTCAAGGAGCTTGGATTTGAAGTCGGACCGAGCCAGACCCCCATTATACCAATCCTGGTCGGAGAGAACGAAACCGCCTTCACAATGGCGATGCTTTTACAGGAGGAAGGTGTTTTTGCAAACGTGGCGGTCAGTCCGGCAGTACCTGATGGAAAGGCCCTGATACGGACCAGCTACATGGCCACCCATACCGACGAACATCTCGATATTGTTACAGAGGCATTCAGGAAAGTCGGAAAGAAGATGGGACTTATATAGGTTTGAGGTCAAGGCTGAAATCAGGAAAGAGCGGAAACAGGTTATCAGGAGAATGCCGGAAATAAAAGAGGTAAGAAGCCCGTCTGACCTGAAAGATTTCATCAAACTCCCATTCAGTATCTACAGAAACGACCCACTCTGGACACCTGAACTGATCCGGGACCAGAGGGAATACTTTTCCGAAAAGAACCCCTTTCTCCGGGAAAACAGGGTAAGGCTTTATGTAGTAAAGAAGAACGGAAAGGTAACAGGCAGAATCGCCTCCATAATCAACCACACACACCTCAGGCTCCACAATGATTCAACGGGCTTCTTCGGCTTCTTCGAGTCAGTGGATGATATTGACACGGCATCCATTCTCTTCAGAACTGTTGAAGGTGATCTTAAATCAGAGGGCCTGAAGAGGATTATGGGACCGATGAATTTCTCCACAAATGAGCAGTGCGGCTTCCTGATCGAGGGCTTTGACTCCCCGCCGATGATCATGACCCCCCATACCCCGCCCTATTACAACGGACTGGCAGAAGAATCCGGCTATACAAAGGCAAAGGACCTGCTTGCATTCATAACGGATGTACCGGATCGTCTTCCCGGCAAGGTGAAAAGGGCCGCATCAATAGCCGAAAGGCAGGGTATCAGCACCAGAAGGGTCTCGAAAAAGACCTTCATGGAGGACCTCAGGGCATTCCAGGAAATCTACAACAACTCCTGGAAAGACAACTGGGGGTTCGTCCCCCTCGGTGATGAGGAACTCCGCTTCCTGGGGAAGAAGCTCAAACCCGTCTATGTGCCCGAGATGACCCTTGTGGCCGAGAAGAAGGGGCTCCCTGTAGGCTTCATTGCTCTCCTGCCAGACCTGAACATTGTACTCAGGAAAATGAAGGGGAGGTTAACGCCCCTCTCGATATTCAGGGCGATGATGGAGTACCGGAAGATAAGGCAGGCCAGGCTTCTGCTTCTCGGGATAAGACCGGGCTTCAGACACCGGGGTGTGGACGGTCTTCTCTTCAGGGATGCCTTCAGTCATGTAAGAGGAAGGTACGACAGCGTTGAATTCTCATGGATACTTGAGGATAACCTCCCGGTAATAAGGCTTGCCGAGATGGTAAACGGAGAGGTTTACAAAAGGTACAGGATTTATGAAAAACTGTTATAGTCCTCCTCCACAAGCTCAAAGACCCCTCCCCTTCTTGAGTCCCCCCAGCCTCTGAGATCTCCGGTCACGATATGCACCCCGCCAAAGTAAATATCCTTCTCCTTCCAGACATTTACCTCGTAATACTCCCTGAATGCCTGGAGGAACTCTTCACTGTAGCCGGGCTCCACCTGGAGTATCCCTTCATCATCAAGGTGGAGCCTGGGAGACTCCACTGCCTCATGGATGTTCATCCCCTCATCTATCAGGTTCATCATCACCTGCATCATGGCCGTCCTTATCCGCTTTGAACCTCCGCTACCGAGGACAGCGAAAATCCCGTCACCCCTTTTCATGACTGTCGGAGACATCATGGAGGGAACCCTTTCACCGCAGGGCATGGCATAGAACCCCCCGGGATGAAGGTCATCCTCTCCCATCATGTTATTGAGCATGATGCCTGTGTTGCCAAGGAAACATCCCGAGTTAGATCCGTTTGAAAGGGTCATGGATGCGGCATTCCCCTCCTCATCCACGACACTTATGTGTGTCGTGCCCCCTGCAAGGCTCTTCTTTCTCTGCATCCTCTCCATGGCCGATACCCTGGAAAGCAGCTTCTCCGTCCCGGACATACCCCGCAGATTGACCGCCCTCAGATACTCAAAGGCCGCTTCAAGCAGTATGCCACCGAAGGAAGGCGGAGGGTTTGTGAGAATCGTGTATTCCCTGTAGGGTATGCGGAGTGGGTCCCTCTTATGGACCCTGTAAGTCTTTATGTCTTCAGCAGTAAGGACCGCGCCTTTTTGATCGGCAGTCTGCTCAAACTCCCTTACTGCATCGTGGAGCCTCTCAAACCATCCGTCCCAGGAAAGCACGGAGAGAAAATCCCTGAGAAGTGGATTATACAGCCGCTCTCTGTCAGGATCAAAGATATCCTTTCCGTAATCCGTGTAACCAAGTATCTCCCTCAGGGTCCTCAAAAGCCCTGCCTGAAGCGGTGTCAGTTCAACACCCCTTTCCAGATACCCCAGAACAGGTGAGACAATCCTGTCAAGTCCTAAACTGCAGAGGTCTCTGTGTATCTCCCTGAAGCCGTGAAGCAGGCCCGGAACTGCCACAGAACCCTCGCCTATGTGAAATACCTGCACCGTGGCGGGAAACCTTATCTTGATCGGTATGAGGCACGGCTCCCGCGATTCATCTCTTCCCTTTCCAGGCACATCCACAAAAAAGTCATACAGCAC